>JBKBRG010000051.1:0-10344 GCA_046292325.1 Tabrizicola sp. | reverse complement strand
TGCCGGGCGTCCTCGGCGCTGAGGGCGAGGGGACGCGGCTGGCCAGCCGATACCTCTGGATCCCGCTGCCGTCGGTGCCTGTGATGTCGCCCGCCATGATCGCCATGACAGTGCTGCGGGCCCATGGCGTTGCGCGCCGCCCGATGCTGGCCAGGCACTCTGGCGGGCTGCTGAATGCCCTGCTGGACCCGACCCTGATCTTCGGGGTCGGGCTGGGGCTGGAGGAGGCGGCGCTGGCCTAGGTCGAGGCGCGGGTGGCGATCCTGATCACCGCGATGCTGCCCGCACTGCGGGTGCCGCCGCCTTCGCCCGGCCCGATCCCCAGGGCTTCGCGCTGTCGGGCGCCATCGGCCCGATCATCCGCCGGAACCACGGCTGAGGCCGCCCCGACCGGATGCGCGGTGCGCTCGATGCGGCGGTCCTGTTCGCCGCCGTCCATTTGCTGGCGGCGACGGCGGTTCTGTTCACCCTGCGCGCGGCGATTGCCGACCTCTTCGCCGCGCAGGGCGAGACGCGGGCGCTGATCTCCCTCTTCTGCGGGCCGTTGGCGCTGGCGTCCTGGAGGCGCAAGCTTGCCCGAAGCTTCGGCGCCGGATATGTTCTCGGAAAAATATCGCTTGGGTCATGTCAGCCATGCCGGCAAGTCTGAACCGGACATATGCGCCGCCCCAGGATCTGGAGGGCGCCCTTGCCTTGATCGACAGGCTGGCCGTCTCGTCGGCGCCGATCGACTGTTGCACGGTTGCCGAGGCATCGGGTCGCTGGCTTGCGGCGGATGTGGTGGCGGCGACCGACCTGCCGCGCTTTGCCTGCGCCGCCATGGATGGCTATGCCGTCCGCGAGGCGGATTTCCGCGGCCGTGACACGGTCGTCCTGCCCATCAGCCAGAGCATCGCCGCCGGGCAGATCGCACGGCGGCACGCGGCGGCAACGGCGGCCCGGATCCTGACCGGCGCGCCGATGCCCGAGGGCGCAGATCGCGTCGTCATGCAGGAAGACGCAAGCCCGTCGGATGACCGGGTGACGCTGCGCCTTGTGCGGGGGGCCCGCCCGCATGTGCGCCCGCCGGGAGAGGATGTGGCACGCGGCGAACGGGCCTTGCCTGCGGGCACCCGGTTGGGCACGGGCGAGCTCGCCTTGCTGACGGCCCTTGGTCATCGCAGCGTTGCCGTGCTGCGCCGCCCCCCGCGTGGCCGTGCTGTCGATCGGGGACGAGCTGGTGCCCGCGGGGGCCGATCCCGGCCCGGTGGGCGTGGTCGATACCAATGGCCCGATGCTGCGGGCCATGCTGGCCGGTCTGGGGGCCGAGGTGACCGACCTTGGCATCTGCGGCGATGACCGCGCGGCGGCGAACCGGAGGCTGATCGACGCGGCGGCGGGGCATGATCTGATCCTGACCTCGGGCGGAGCCTCGGCGGGCCTGCGCGACCACATGGCGGCGCTGGTGCGGGGGCGCGGGTGCCTCGAGTTCTGGACGCTGGCCATGCGGCCCGGCAAGCCGGTGGGGTTCGGCGACATCGACGATTGCCCGACGCTGGTGCTGCCCGGCAATCCGGTGGCGGCGGCGGTGGATTTCGCGCGGATCGGCCGGCCGCTGCTGGCGCGGATCATGGGCCTGCCGCAGCCGCTGCCCGCGGCCTGGCGCTTGCCGTTCGACGGGGCGCACCGCAAACCGGCGGGGCGGACGGATGTGCTGCTGGCGCGGCTGGTGCCGGGGGCCAAAGGCACGGCGGCCCGGCCCCTCACCCCGCAGGGCTCGGCCAATCTGATGGCGCTGGCGCAGGCCGAGGCGCTGGTGGTGCTGACACCCGACCGCATGGACATCGCGCCGGGCGAGACGGTCGAGGTCGTGCCGCTCTGGGACGGCATCCCCCGTCACGCCGGTCGGTCGAGGTCGTAGAGCGCGGCCAGCCGGTCGGGGCGAAGCGCCGCCTCCACCGGGCCGGTCCATGTGCCGCCGGTCGCGTCCAGCGTCAGCACGCGGGTGGCCAGCCGGGCGGCGTGATCGGGGTCATGGGTGGACAGGATCAGGCCGAGGCCGCCCTGCGCCAGTTCGGCCAGCCGGGCCATCAGGCGCTGGCGGTTGCCCCAGTCGAGGCTGGCGGCGGGCTCGTCCAGCACGATCAGGGGCGTCTCCTGCGCCAGCGCGCGGGCGATGGCCACCAGTTGCCGCTGCCCGCCCGAGAGTTCCGGCAGCGGCCGGTCGGCCAGCGCCGCGATGCCCAGCCGGTCGAGCGCCGCCAGCGCCGCCCCGCGGTCCGCCGCCCCCGGCCGGGCGAAGGCGCCGAGCCGCGCGGTGCGCGCCATCAGCACCACGTCCAGCACCGAAAAGGCGAAGGGGGCGGCCAGCGCCTGCGGCACCGGCGCCACGGCGCGGGCAATCTGCGCCCGGGAAAGCCTGCGCAGATCGGCGCCGGCCAGCCGCACCGTGCCGGCCAGCGGCGGGATCAGCCCCAGAGCGGTGCGAAACAGCGTGGTCTTCCCCGCGCCGTTGGGACCGAGGATCGCCAGCACCTCGCCCGGGGCCACCGACAGCGAGATGTCCCGCGCCAGAACCCGGCCCCGGTGGCCGATGGCCAGACCCTCGGCTGCGATCAGCTCCATTCCCGCCGCCCCCGCGCCAGCAGCCAGACAAAGACCGGCGCCCCCATGAGCGCCGTCAGGATGCCCAGCGGGATCTCGGTCATCGCCAGGCCGCGCGCGGCGGTATCGACCAGCACCAGAAAGGCGGCGCCGATCAGAAGGCTGGCCGGCAACAGCCGGTCGAACCGCGCCCCCACCGCAAAGCGCGCCATGTGCGGCACCATCAGCCCGACCCAGCCGATCAGCCCCGAGACCGCCACCGCCGCCGCCGTGATCAGCGTGGCCGCGGCGATGATGACCAGCCGCAGCCGCCCGGTGTCGATGCCAAGGGCCCGCGCCTCGTCCTCGCCCATCGCCATCACCCCGATGCGCCAGGACATCAGGATCAGGGGCAGGATCCCGAGCGCGATCGGCGGCAGGCCCAGCGCCAGATCGCGGATCGAGTCCGACGCAAGCGAGCCGAGGAGCCAGAAGGTGATGGCGGGCAACTGATCCTCGGGGTCGGCCAGGATCTTCACCGCCGATATCCCCGCCCCGGCCAGGGCGGCAAGGGCGATGCCGGTCAGCACCATCACCAGCACCTCGCCCTGCCCGCGCAAGAGCGCGGCCACCAGAAGCACCATGCCCAGCGTGGCCAGCCTGCCCGCGAAGCCCGGGACCTGGATCACCAAGACCGGCAGCCCCAGAAGGATCCCCAGCACCACGCCGAACCCCGCCCCCGCCGACACGCCCAGAATGTCGGGCGAGACCAGCGGGTTGCGGAACAGCGTCTGATAGGCCGCCCCGGCCCCCGCGAGGCCCGCGCCCACCAGCGCCGCCGCCAGCATGCGCGGCAGGCGGATGTTGAACAGCACCGTGGCCTCGGCGCCCTGCGCGCCCGTCCCGGCCAGCTTGGCGCCGATCAGCGACAGGATCGTGCCGGGCGACAGCGCGAAGGGCCCCACCGCCGCGCCAAGGATCAGCGCGGCGATGAGGCAGGCCCCGAGCAGGGGAAACAGCGCGGCGTCGGGGAAGGAACGCCGCGCCTCGGGGTTTCGGATGGCGGGTCTAGGGGCCGACAACACGGTCCAGCATCGCGGCATCGGGCTCCACCTGCCAGAACAGCCGGGCGAACTCCGTCACCGCGGCGGGCAGATCGCCACCGGCCTGTTCGGGATAGAGGACATGCAGCATCCAGATCAGCCCGATCAGCCGGTTCACCGAAGGCGGGCTGTCGATGAAGCCGAAGGGGGTGGAGGGGGCCAGGAACACCCGCCCGTTCGCCACCGCCGGCACCGCCTGCCAGTCGGCCAGGCTTGCGACGCGGCCCGCGAAATCGCGGTCGATGGTGATGATCGTGCCGGGCGCCCAGGCGATGACCTGCTCGAGCGAGGGGGTGATGAGCCCCCGGGTCTCGCCCGTCGCCACGTTCACCGCCCCGGCGCGTTCGATGATCTCGGCGTTGATCGCGCCCGCCGCCGCCGATTCCAGCCCCTCGGCCCCGCGCGCAAGGTAGACGCGCGGGCGCTGATCGGCGGGGATCCCGGCCAGATCGGCGTCCACCCGCGCGAAGGTCCGCTCGGCATGGGCGGCCAGCGCCTCGCCCCGCTCGGGCCTGCCCAGAACCTCGCCCAGCAGGCGCAGGGCGGCGGGGGTGTTCGCGAAGCTGCCGTCGATCAGGACATAGGGGATGCCGGTCTGCTCTGTCACCTTGTTGGCCAGGTCGATATAGGTCTGGTTCACCGTGCCGAAGTCCACGATCAGGTCGGGCTTCTGGGCCAGCAGCACCTCGAGGTTCACCGTGCCGCCCTTGGCGGTCAGGCGGCCGAGCTCGGGCAGCGCATGGGTCGCGGGCACAAGCCAGGGCAGATCGCCCTCGCACGGGGCGCGCACCCAGCCCACCATCGTCTCGGGCGCCAGCGCATAAAGCGGCACGGCCGCCAGGGGGCCGGCGGCAAAGACCCGCGCGGGCGCATCGGGCACGGTGACGCTGCGCCCGGCGGCGTCGGTGATCTCTCGGGCAAGGGCGGGAAGCAGGCCTGCGAGCAGCAGCGCCGGAGCGGTGACGAAGACGGTCAGAAGGCGGCGGCGGCCGGCAGGGCCCCGGTCGCCGGGTTCGGAGAGGCAGCGGGAAACGGTCAGGCGCATGCGAGAGGCTCCCAGATCGAGGCATCGGGTTTCAGGTCCAGAAGCGGCGTGCCGCTGACGCAATCGAGGCCGCGCACCGTCAGGCCTTCGGCATCGACGCCGATCAGCCGCACGGTGGCGATGCCCAGCGGATTGGGCCGCATCGGCGAGCGCAGGGCGAAGGTGCCATGCCCCGCGCCGTCGTTGCGCGGGCTTTGCACCGCCAGATCGCGTCGCCCCAGGTGCAGCCAGTAGGCCACCTGCAGTGGGGGGCAGCCTTTCGACCCCGGCCAGAAGCGGCCGCCAGCGCGGGTCGATCTCGATCCGGCACGCCGGCCCCGCCTCGCGGTCGCCCTGTTTCGGGCAGGTGGCGGGGTCGGTCCAGGGCGTGTGGATCCGCCCGAGGAAACAGAGTGCCGCATCGCTGCGCTCGGGCAGGGCGACGGTGCGTTCGCCCGCCCGCACCGCGCCCCAGAGGGGAAGGTCGGCTGCCATCGGCCTCAGTCCTTGCCGACCATCACATCGGTCGCCTTGATCACGGCATAGGCGGCCTCGCCGACCCTCAGCGCCAGGTCCTCGACCGCCTCGTTGGTGATAGCGGCGGTGATCGTGGTGCCGCCGACGTCGAGGGTGACATGGGCGTTGACCGCGCCCTTGGCGATGGCGGTGATGGTGCCCTTGATGCGGTTTCTGGCGCTGATCTTCATGGCGGTTCCTTTCGGTTGGGGGTCAGAAGGTCCTGATCGCCGCCCCGGCGGTCAGGGCGTGAAGGGCGCTGGCCGATGCCGCGGAACACGGCCGCAGCGGGGGGACGCGGGTCGACCTCCAGCACCTTGTCGCCAGGCCGGATCCTCAGTCCGGGGCGCATCAGGCCGCGGATCGTGCCCGAGGCCGAGGAGGGCGCGGGGCGCGGGGCGCGGTCATCCGGCGGCGGCGCGGTCGGGGCGCGGCAGGGCCTGGCGGTCGAAGGCGACCGACTTGACCAGCGCCACGACCGTCTGCCCCTCGGTCAGGGCCAGATCCTGCACCGCGGCGCGGGTGATGCGGGCGCGCAGATGCTGCGGGCCGAGGTCCAGAAGCACCTCGGCATGGGCCGTGTCGGCTTCGGGCGCGATGGCCAGCACCCGGGCCGGCAGCTGGTTGCGGATGCTGAGCCCATCAAGCCGGTGCAGCGCCAGCGACACGTCGCGCGCGCGCACCCGCAGCCGCACCGCCTCGCCCACCGGCAGGCCGATCTCGGGCACCTCGAGCATCACGCCGCCCAGATCGACCCGGCTCATGTGCAGGCCTGCATCCTGCGCCGCGACGCGGCCCGAGAGCACCGCCCCGGCCTCGAACCGGCCCTGGACCGCGGCCAGATCCAGCCGTTCCAGCGTCTCGGCCACCCCGCCCGCGGCGACCACCCGGCCCGCCTCCAGCGCCACGATCCGGTCGCAGATCTGCGTCACCTCGTCCAGCGCATGGGTGACATAGATGATCGGCAGGCCGAAGGCCCGCGGCAGCCGCGCGATATAGGGCAGGATCTCGGCCTTGCGCCGCGTGTCGAGCGCCGCCAGCGGCTCGTCCATCAACAGAAGCCGCGGCCGGGCCAAGAGCGTGCGCCCGATCGCCACGCGCTGCCGCTCGCCCCCCGAAAGCTGCCCCGACCGGCGGCCGAAGAGGGGGGCGAGGTCCAGCACCTCGACCACATCGTCGAAGCCGTAGCGGGCCGGTTCGCGCCCGGCGCGGCGATGGGCATAGTCGAGATTGCCGCGCGCGGTCAGATGCGGGAAAAGCCGCGCATCCTGGAACACGAAGCCCACCCCGCGCCGGTGCGGGGCGACGAAGGCGCGCCCGTCCTGCCAGACCTCGGCGCCGAAGCCGACGCGGCCCTTCGCGCGGCGCTCGAACCCCGCGATCACCCGCAGCAGGGTGGACTTGCCGCAGCCCGAGGGGCCGAAAAGCGCGGTGATGCCGCTGCCGGCGAAGTCCTGCGCCACCTCGAGCCGGAAATCGGGATAGGCGAGGCGGATGTCGAGGGAAACCGCGCTCATCGCCTAGCCCACATGCAGCGGGAAGCGGCGGTTGAAGGTATAGACCGCCAGCAGCACGGTGAAGGAAAACGCCAGCAGGATCGCCGCCAGCGCATGCGCCGCCGCGTAGTTGACCGTCTCGACATGTTCGTAGATCTGGATCGAGACCACCTTGGTGCGGCCCGGAAGGTTGCCGCCCACCATCAGCACCACGCCGAATTCGCCGATCGTATGGGCGAAGGTCAGCACGATCGCGGTCAGATAGCCGCGCAGCGCCATCGGCGTGGCCACGGTGAAGAAGGCATCGAGCGGGGTGGCGCGCAGGCTCGCCGCCGCCTCCATCGGGCCGCGGCCGATGCCTTCGAAGGCGGCCTGCA
Organism: Tabrizicola sp.; assembly: GCA_046292325.1. GTDB lineage: Bacteria > Pseudomonadota > Alphaproteobacteria > Rhodobacterales > Rhodobacteraceae > Tabrizicola. The sequence goes on along the minus strand of JBKBRG010000051.1, from coordinate 3,266 downwards.
GGGGCTGCACCATGAAGGGCAGCGAATAGAGCGCCGAGGCGATGACGAGCCCGAGGAAGGAGAAGGTCAGCGTCGTCCCCGTCACCGCCAGAAAGGCGCCGCCGATCGGGCTGTTGGGGCTGAGCAGCACCAGCAGGTAAAAGCCCAGCACCGTGGGCGGCAGCACCAGGGGCAGCGCCGTCACCGCCTCGATGAGCGACTTGGCGCGGCTTTGCGTGGTGGCCAGCCACCAGGCCACCGGCGTGCCGATCACCAGCAGGATGCCGGTGGTCAGCGCCGCCAGCCGCAGCGTCAGCAGAAGCGGGCCGAAGTCGATGCCGCCCAAGTCAGTTGCCCGCGCCGTAGCCATAGGCCGCGATCACCTCGGCCGCCTCGGGCGATCCGAGGTAATCGAGGAAGGCCTTCGCCGCCGGGTTGGCCTCGCCCGCCTTCAGAAGCACCGCATCCTGCCGGATCGGGGTGAACATCTCCTGCGGCACCTGCCAGTGGCTGCCCCTGGGCTCCTTGCCCGGCGCCTTGACCGCCGAAAGCGCCACGAAGCCGACCTCGGCCGCGCCGGTCTCGACCAGCGAGAAGGTCTGGCCGATGTTCTGGCCCATCACGATCTTCGGCAGCAGGCTGTCCCACAGCCCCATGGCCTGCAGCGCCTCGCGCGCGGCCACGCCGTAAGGGGCAAGATCGGGATTGGCGATGGCGATGAAGCGCAGATCGGGGTTTTCCAGCGCCGCCTTGCCGTCCGCGCCCACCGTCCCGGGGTTGGCGCTGTAAAGCGCAAGCTGGCCCACCGCATAGGTGAAGCGCGACCCGGCCACGGCCTTGCCCTCTTCCTCGAGCCTGGCCGGGGTCTTGGCATCGGCCGACAGCAGCACCTCGAAGGGCGCGCCCTCGCCGATCTGGGCGTAAAGCTTGCCCGTCGATCCCGTGGTCAGTTCCAGATCATGCCCGGTCGCGGCCTTGAACTTCGGCGCCAGCGTCTCGGCGGCCTCGGCGAAATTCGCCGCCACCGCCACCAGCGCGGTCTCGGCCGGGGCCGGGGCGGCACAGCTCAGGCCGAGGGCGAGGATGACGGCAAAGGGTCGGGTCAGGGTCATGTCGGGCCTCCCGCAGATATGTTCGGGGAAACATATCGCAGGAGGCCGCGCGGCGAGGCAAGCGTTATTTTTCGCCGGGACTATCCGAGAGCAGGGCGCGAAATGCGTCAAGTTGCCGCGCGCCGGCCCGCGCCGCCTCGGCCTCGAAGCCGCGATAGAGGCGCAGAACCTCGCGTCCCATCTCGGTCAGGACTGCCCCGCCGCCGCCCGGCCCGCCCCGCGTGCGGGTCACCAGCGGTGCACGGAACATCGCGTTCAGCGTGCCGATCAGCTCCCAGGCGCGCTTGTAGCTCATGTCCATCTCGCGCCCGGCCGCGGCGATCGAGCCGGTCCGCTCGATCCGCTCCAGCAGTTCGGCCTTGCCCGGGCCGATCATCTCGGCCTCGCCGAAGACGATGCGGATGCGCAGGACGGGGCGTCGGGTTTCCTGATCCATATGGGCAGGTTCACCCGGATTCCGGCAAAGGACAAGGGGCGACGGCCTTGCCGCCGATACGCCCGCACCGCACGGGCCCGCGACCCGAAGCGGGACGCCCCTGCCCCCGCCTCAGGCCGCCCGCCGGCCCCAGGCGGGGAAGGGATCGGGCAGGTTCGCCCAGGCTTCCGGGGTGAAATCGCTGGCCATGACCCGCGCCGCATCCAGTGCGGCGCAGATCGCCTCGCGGTCCAGTCCCGTGCCGATGAAGACGATCTCCTGCCGCCGGTCGCCCCAGGGTTCGGCCCAGTGCCGCGCGATTTCGGTCCGCGCCTCCGGGTCCGTCGGCAGACGGGACCGCGGCACACTGGCCCACCAGCGACCCAGCGGCGCCACCTGCGACATCGCGCCGGCCAGGCTGAACTCGGCCACCCAGTCGGGCCGCGTGGCGATCCAGAAATGCCCTTTCGCGCGGATCACGCCGGGCAGCGGGCCGTTCAGCACGGCATGGATCCTGACAGGGTCGAAGGGTTCGCGCGCGCGGTAGACGAAGGAGGAAATCCCGTATTCCTCGGTCTCGGGCGTATGGTGGGCGAAGCCGTAAAGCTCCTTGGCCCACATCGGATGCGCGTGCGCCCTCTCGAAGTCGAACAGGCCGGTGTCGAAGATCCGATCGGGGTCGACGCGACCGTGGCTGGCCTCGATCACCCGGGCATCGGGGTTCAGGGCGCGGATGATCCTGTGCGCGGCGTCACGTTGCGCCGGGGTCGCGTCGGAGACCTTGTTCAGCACGACCACATCGGCGAATTCGATCTGATCGGTCAGCAGGTTCACCAGGCTGCGGCTGTCCGCCTCGCCCAGCGCCGTGCCCCGGTCGGCGAGGAAATCGTGGCTGGAGAAGTCGCGGAGCAGGTTCACCGCATCGACCACCGTCACCATCGTGTCGAGGCGCGCCACGTCCGACAGGCTCCGGCCGGTTTCGTCGCGGAATTCGAAGGTGGCGGCCACCGGCAGCGGCTCGGAAATCCCGGTCGATTCGATCAACAGGTAATCGAAGCGTCGCTCGGCCGCCAGACGCCGCACCTCGGTCAGAAGATCGTCGCGCAAGGTGCAGCAGATGCAGCCGTTCGACATCTCGACCAGCCTTTCCTCGGACCGCGACAGCGCCGCCCCCTCGCGGACGAGGTCGGCGTCGATGTTCACTTCGGACATGTCATTGACGATGACGGCGACGCGCCGCCCGTCGCGGTTGTTCAGGACATGGTTCAAGAGCGTGGTCTTCCCGGCGCCGAGAAAGCCGGAAAGAACGGTGACGGGAAGGCGGGGGTCGGACATCGAAGACTCCATGAATGTTATACTATAACATTCATGGCAGATGAGACGGAAAATTCAAGCGTGTGCGACGTCCGGCATGCCGCAGCCAGCGCACCACGGTCGACCGCGCCAGCCCGAGCCTGGCGGCAAGCGCGGCCGCTGTCGGGCCGTTGTTCGTGTGGTTGCGCGGGCCAAGGAGTTGGGTGGCGGCGAGCCTGGCCACGCCGCTTCTTCTGCTAGGATTGACGCTCCGGGACAGCGCGCTTGTGGGCAGTCCGGGCTTGGCCACGCCGCTTCTTCTGCTAGGATGCCGCCTACGACCGGGAGATGGCACTTCTCGTCCGGGCTTGGCCACGCCGCTTCTTCTGCTAGGATGACCCGGTATCGCACCTATACCCAGATCATGTCCGGGCTTGGCCACGCCGCTTCTTCTGCTAGGATTTTCG
>JBKBRG010000050.1:0-10424 GCA_046292325.1 Tabrizicola sp. | reverse complement strand
ATGTCGCGGCAAGCGGCGACATCACGGCAGAGGATCTGGGTGTGCTGCTCGACCGGCTTCTGGGCGACCTGCCCGCGACCGGCGCGCCGCTTCCCGGGGCCGCGCCCTGGTTGCTGTCGGGCGGCGTGACCGTGGTCGATTTCCCGACCCCGCAGGCCACGGTGTTCTTCGGCCAGCGCGGAATTGCGCGCGACGATCCGGATTTCTTCCCGGCCTTCGTGCTGAACGAGCTGATCGGCGGCGGGCGCTTTACCGCGCGCCTGATGACCGAGGTGCGGGAAAAGCGCGGGCTGACCTACGGAATCGGCACCTATATCGTGAACATGGACCACGCCGACATGATCCTGGGCCAGTTCGCCGCCTCGAACGACAAGGTGGCCGAAGCGATCAGGGTGGTGAAGGAAGAATGGGGCCGCGTCGCCCGCGAAGGCGTCACGCCGGAAGAGCTGGAGGCGACCAAGACCTATCTCACCGGATCCTATCCGCTGCGGTTCGATGGCAACGGACCGATCGCCAGCATCCTGGTGGGGATGCAGATGGACGGGATGCCGATCGACTATGTGACCACCCGCAACGCGAAGGTCGAGGCGGTGACGATGGAGGATATCCGCCGTGTCGCCGAACGGCTGTTCAAGGCGGAAGACCTGCGGTTCGTGGTGGTGGGCCAGCCAGCGGGGCTGTAGGCCACCGCCGTCAGGGCTGGCGCAAGTGCGACACCAGCATGGCGGAAACGGACACAGAAGCCCCTTCCCCCTGTCCGACCCATGGTCTACCAATCCGTCATGATCTGGACGATCCCGAACACGCTGACCGTTCTTCGTCTGCTGGCTGCGCCCGGCGTGGCGGTCATGTTCCTTTATTTCCACCGTCCCTGGGCCGACTGGCTGGCGCTGACCCTCTTCGTCGGCGCGGCGATCACCGACTGGTTCGACGGCTACCTTGCCCGGCTGTGGAAGCAGGAATCGAAGTTCGGCGCCATGCTGGATCCGATCGCCGACAAGGCGATGGTGGTGATCGCGATCATGGTCATCACCGGCTACAACGGGATGAACCCCTGGCTGATCCTGCCGGCCACCGTGATCCTGTTCCGCGAGGTCTTCGTCGGCGGTCTGCGCGAGTATCTCGGAACGAAGAGCGGCCAGCTCAAGGTGACGAAGCTGGCCAAGTGGAAGACCACGGCGCAGATGATCGCGATCGCGGTTCTGTTCCTGGGCACGGGCTTTGAATACCTGAACGGCGTGGCCATGCAGGGGATGACCACCGAGGAGTATGTGCAGGCGGTCATTGCCGGAGAGGCCGACCCGATCCGCGCCTGCGGCAAGCGGGACTGCGCCTCTTATGCGAATCTGGTCGGGATATGGCTTCTGTGGATCGCGGCCTTTCTGACGGTCGTCACCGGCTGGGAATACTTCATGAAGTCGCTGCCTTTTCTGCGGGAGGACAAGTGATGGAGGTTCTGTATTTCGCCTGGGTCCGGGAACGGATCGGCCTGCCGCGGGAAAGGGTGGCGACCCGGGCCGCAACGGTCGCCGAACTGGTCGAGGAGCTGCGCGCCCGCGAGGAGCGCTATGCCGCGGCCTTCGCCGACCTGACCGCTCTGCGGGTGGCGCTGGATCAGGAACTCGCGAGCTTCGACGCCCCGCTGGCGGGGGTGCGCGAGGTCGCCTTCTTCCCGCCGATGACCGGCGGCTGAGATGCGCATCGCGGTCCAGTCCGAAGCCTTCGATCTGGGCGCCGAGGTTGCGGCCTTCGCCGCGGGCGTGCGGGGGGCGGGTGCGGTGGTCAGCTTCACCGGTCTTGTCCGGGACGAGGGCGGCCGCCTGTCGGCCATGGAGATCGAGCATTACCCCGGCATGACCGAGAAGGCGATCGCCGGCATCGTGGAGGAGGCCGCGCGGCGCTGGTCGCTGGCGGATGCGCTGGTGATCCATCGCCACGGACGGCTGGGGCCCGGCGAGGCGATCATGATGGTCGCCACCGCCGCGCCGCACCGGGCCGATGCCTTCGCGGCGGCGGAGTTCCTGATGGACTACCTGAAATCCCGCGCGCCGTTCTGGAAGAAGGAGATCGGCGCGGACGGTGCGGAATGGGTGTCCGCGAAGGACGCCGACGAGCACGCGCTGAACCGCTGGTAGTGTCCGGTCGGTCGGCGCGTGTCATACGTCGCGCCCCCCACCCTCTCCCTCCCCCACGGAGGGGGGAGGGAAGCGCCGGGCGGCGGGCGGTGATCCAGGGCCATCAGCGGGTGCCGGCGAAGCGCGCGGACCAGGTTGGTTGCAGGTCCCGCGGCCCGGGGCGGGCGAGGTAGATCGCGCGGGCGATGGCGCGGGCGAGGCAGGTCGCGGCGGCATGGCCAAGCTGGAAGCTGTCGGTCACGGGGTCGGCAAGCGGCCGGTCCCCGGTGGCGACGGAGAACACGAGATCCCCGTCCAGGGGTGTGTGCGAGGGGACGAGGGCGCGGGCCATGCCATCCTGGGCGGCGACGGCCATGCGGTGAGCCTGCGCCTTGGTCAGCGCGGCATCGGTGGCGACGATGGCGATGGTCGTCGCCTCGCCCAGTCGCTTGCGCGGCAGGGGGGCTTCGTGGGGGATCACGGGCGCGGGGCCGAGGCCGCCGAACTCGGCGCCTTCTTCCCACGGTGCGGCCCAGAAATGCGCCGTATCGCCTGCGGTGGCCTGGCCAAGCGCGTTGACGACGACCAGCGCACCGACGGTGAAGCCCGAGGGCAGGACAGAGGAGGCCGAGCCGAGGCCGCCCTTGAGATTGCCTGTCATCGCGCCAAAGCCCGCGCCGGCGGTGCCGAGGGCGAAGTCGCGGGCAGCGGCTTCACAGGCGCGGCGGCCGAGGTCGGGATAGGGGCTGGTCTGCCAGTCCTTGTCTCCGCCGTTCAGGAGGTCGAAGACGATGGCGCCGGGGACGATCGGAACGGCGACGGGGCCGACGGCAAAGCCGCGCCCCGCGTCGCGCAGGGCCTGCATCACGCCCTGCCCCGCATCGAGCCCGAAGGCCGAACCGCCCGCAAGGAAGATCGCGTCCACCTCCTGCACCATGCGGTCGGGGGCGAGCAGGTCGGTTTCGCGCGTGCCCGGGGCGCCGCCCATGACATGGACGGCGGCGGTGAAGGGGCGGTCGGCGGTCAGGACAGAGACACCGGAGCCAAGCCGCGGGTCATCGGCATTGCCGACCCGCAGGCCGGGGACATCGGTGATCAGGTTTTTCGGGCCAGGGCGCATGGGCCAAGGCTATCCGGCTGCGGGGCGTGCGCAAGGGGCTGCTCTGCCTGGGCCCTCGGGCTCTGGTCGCAGGGCAGCGCCTGGGGTCAGAAGTCGAACAGATCCTTCAGGAAGCTGTCCTTGCGCTTCTTCCGGTAACCGTATCCGTAGTCGTCATCATCGTCCTTGTAGCGGCGGCGGTCGTCGTGGCCGCGCGGCTCGGGCTGATAGACGGGCGCGGCTTGGGGCGCGACATGATGCTGGGTGGCGGCCTGCGGTGTCGGCGCCGGCGCGGCATGGGCACCGCCAAGCGAGCGGTCGATGATCTTGTCCAGCTCGCCCCGGTCAAGCCAGACGCCGCGGCATTTCGGGCAATAGTCGATCTCGACCCCGCCACGGTCAGCCATCACCAGGGTTTCTCCGTCAACCGGACAGCGCATCCTCTGCTCCCATGCATGTTCGCCCTGCTTACATGGGGTCGCAAATCGGCCCTGCAAGGGTCGGAAATGCTGTTGCGCGAAAGGCCGCGAAGGCGCATGGAAAGCGGGAGCCGTGGCGATGGCGTCGCCGCAGGGGTGAAGACCCCGACGCTTGCGGGAAAGCCGCTTCCGTCCTGTACGCCGGGACCTTTCGGGGTTCCTGCGGCCTGTCCCGGACCCCTGCACATGAGGTCTGGAGATGTCGTTGAACCGTCCCGAGATGTATCGCTTTCACAATGGCGGCAGGAAGGACACGCTGCCTTTCGCCGATCAGGAATATCATGATCGCCTGGCCGGCCTGCGCGAGATCATGGAGATGCACGGCCTGGACGCGGTGGTGCTGACCAGCATGCACAACGTGGCCTATTACTCGGGCTTCCTCTATTGCAGCTTCGGGCGGCCCTATGCCTGCGTGGTGACGCCAACCCAGTGCGTGACGATCAGCGCCGGGATCGACGCGGGCCAGCCCTGGCGCCGCAGCATCGAGGACAACATCACCTATACCGACTGGACCCGCGACAACTTCTGGCGCGCGGTGGTCTCGGTGGTGGGGACCGGCAAGGCGGTGGGCTGCGAGGCGGACCATCTGACCATGGAGCGGGCCGAGAAGTTCACCGCCTTCCTCCAGCCGAAGCGGGGGGTGGATGTGTCCCCGGCGACGATGCAGCAGCGGATGCGGAAGTCGCCGGCCGAGATCGCCCTGATCAAGCATGGGGCGAACGTGGCCGACGTGGGCGGCCATGCCATCCGCGAGGCGATCAGGGTGGGCGCGACGGAGCTGGAGGTCAGCATCGCAGGGCGGGATGCGATGGAGCGCGAGATTGCCCGGCGCTTTCCGGACGCGGAATACCGCGACACCTGGGTCTGGTTCCAGTCGGGGATCAACACCGACGGGGCGCACAACCCGGTGACGAACCGCAAGCTGAAGCACGGCGACATCCTGAGCCTCAACTGCTTTCCGATGATCTCGGGCTATTACACCGCGCTGGAGCGGACGCTGTTCCTGGGCGAGGTGGACGAGGCCAGCATGAAGGTCTGGCAGACCAACATCGACAGCCACGAATTCGGCATGAAGCTTCTGAAGCCCGGAGCGTCCTGCGCCGAGATCACCATGAAGATCAACGAATTCCTGGCCGAACGCGACATGCTGCAATACCGGACCTTCGGCTACGGGCATTCGTTCGGGGTCCTGTCGCATTACTATGGCCGCGAGGCCGCGCTGGAACTGCGCGAGGACATCGACACGGTGCTGGAGCCGGGGATGGTCATCAGCATGGAGCCGATGCTGACGATCCCCGATGGCATGCCGGGGGCGGGCGGGTATCGTGAGCATGACATCTTCGTCGTGACCGAGGACGAGCCCGAGGACATCACGCACTACCCCTATGGGCCTGCCTTCAACGTGGTGGGCTGACACCCAATCGTCGCCGTGATGTAATCAGGACGTTACATCGAGGGATCAATCGGGGCGGGACCATCAGCAAGAGGACCGCCCCGATGCATTTCAAGCTTTGTCTGACTTCGGCCATCGCTCTGGCCACCGCACTGCCTGCAAGCGCCGAGATGGTTTTCAATCGTGTCGCCTCCTTTGCGACCCCCGGCAACATGGCCGAAGGCGAGGATCTGGCGCGGGAAACCAGTGCCGAGATCATCACGGCGACCGAAGACGGCAACACGCTGATCTATTCCGACAGCCCCTTGGGCGTGATCGGCCTTCTCGACATCACCGATCCGAAGGCTCCGAAGCCGCTGGGCAACATCGCCATGGGTGGCGAGCCGACGACGACGGTGGTGATCGGCGGGAAGGCCTTTGTCGGGGTGAACACCTCGAAGGATTTCATCAACCCCTCGGGCAAGCTGGTGACGGTGGACCTGGCGACCAAGGCCCCGGTGGCCGAGTGCGACATCGGCGGGCAGCCGGATTCGGTGGCCAAGGCCAAGGACGGGTCGTTCCTGGCCATTGCCATCGAGAACGAGCGCGATGAAGAGGTGAACGACGGCGCCCTGCCGCAGGCCCCGGCCGGGTTCGTGGTCAAGCTGCCGGTCAAGGACGGCATGGTGGACTGCGCGGCATTGCAGAAGATCGAGGTCACGGGCCTTGCGGCAGTGGCGGGCGATGACCCCGAGCCGGAATATGTCGATGTGAACGAAGCGGGCGAGATCGTCGTCACCCTCCAGGAGAACAACCACATCGTCGTCATCGGCGCGGATGGCGCGGTTGCCGGTCATTTCAGCGCGGGTGCGGTGGATCTGGACGGGATCGACACCAGGAAGGACGGCCGGCTCGACTTCTCGGCCCGGATGGAAGGCGTGCTGCGCGAGCCGGACGCGGTCAAGTGGATCGATGCCGACCACTTCGTGACGGCGAACGAAGGGGACTACGAAGGCGGCAGCCGCGGCTTCACCATCTGGAAGAAGGACGGCACCGTCGTCTACGAATCGGGCCCGAGCCTGGAGCGCGAGATCGCCGCGCTGGGCCACTATCCGGACAAGCGCAACAAGAAGGGCGCGGAACCGGAATCGGTCGAGGTGGCGCTGTTCGACGGTGTGCCGCACCTGTTCGTCGCGTCCGAGCGGGCCTCGCTGGTGGCGGTCTATGACCTGACCGATCCGGCCAATCCGGTCCTGAAGCAGATGCTGCCCTCGGGCGTCAGCCCCGAAGGCCTGGTCGCAATCCCGCAGCGCAACCTGTTTGCCACCGCGAACGAGGTGGACCTGCGGGCCGATGGCCTCGCCCCGGCGCATGTGATGATCTACGAACGCGCCGAAGGCGCGGCCGCCTATCCGACGATCACCAGCGCGGGGTCCGATCCGCTGATCGGCTGGGCTGCGCTGTCGGCGCTGGCTGCCGATCCGGCGACGCCGGGCAAGCTGTTCACGGCGAACGATTCGTTCCTGTCGGGCGCGCCGACGATCTACACGATCGACGCGACCCGGACCCCGGCGAAGATCACTGCCGCGATGACCGTCACCCGTGGCGGCAACCCGGCGCAGCTGATGGACATCGAGGGCCTGACCCCCGACGGCGAGGGTGGCTTCTGGATCGCCAGCGAAGGCCGGACCGACCGGATGATCCCGCATGGTCTGGTGCATGTCGATGCCGAAGGCGCCATCCTGGAAGAAATCGGTCTGCCGCCAGAGCTTGCGCAGAACGAGACCCGCTTCGGTTTCGAAGGTGTCACCAGGGTCGGCGATGTCCTGTGGCTGGCCGTCCAGCGCGAATGGAAGGACGATCCCGAGGGCATGGTCAAGCTGGTGGCCTACGACCTGAAGGAAAAGACCTGGGGCGCGGTCCACTATCCGCTGGAAGCCCCGGCGGACGGCGCCTGGATGGGCCTGTCCGAGATCACCGCGCAGGGTGACTGGGTCTACATCGTCGAACGCGACAACCAGATCGCGGACAAGGCCGCCGTCAAGCGGCTCTACCGGGTGAAGGTCGCCGACCTGGTTCCGGCCAAGCTGGGCGAGGCGCTGCCGGTGGTGGCCAAGGAACTGGTGCACGATTTCCTGCCCGACCTGAAGGCGCAAAACGGCTATGTCGTCGACAAGGTCGAAGGCTTTGCCATCGACGCGGCAGGAACCGGCTGGGCGCTGACCGACAACGACGGTGTGGATGACAGCAGCGGCGAGACCTTCTTCTGGTCCATCGGCGCCGTGAACTGAACCAGTCGAACAGGTTGCCCCGGAATCGGACGGGAATCCGGTTTCGGGGCGGCTTTTGCCCCGAAGATTCGGATTTTCCTGCGATTTTCGCTTGACGTGACTGCGACCGCATGGCGGAAGCTTGGCAAAGCTGCCCTTAACCTCGAGTCTGTCACGTGACCCACTCCCTTTCCCGGATCCTTGCGATCCTTGCGCTTCCCGTGCTTGCCGCCTGTGCCAGCACCCCGAAACCGCAAGAGCCCCAGACCGTGCCCGGCTATGAGGGCATCCAGGATGGTGCCTTCTTCATCGAGCCGGTGCCGGAGCAATATCTGACGGAGGGCAACCGCCGGACCGAAGTCGCCTACGCGGGCGGCGAGGCGCCGGGGACGGTGGTCGTCGATACCTATGCGCGCAAGCTCTATCTGGTGGGCGAGGGCGGCAGGGCGATCCGCTATCCGATCGCGGTCGGCCGCGAGGGGCTGTCGTTCCGCGGGAATGGCGTCGTCGGACGCAAGGCAGAGTGGCCGTCGTGGCAACCCACCGCCAACATGATCCGCACTCGGCCCGATCTCTACGCGGCCTATGCCGGGGGCCTGCCGGGCGGCTTGCAGAACCCGCTGGGCGCACGGGCGCTGTATCTCTATCGCGGCGGGCGCGACACGATGTTCCGCATCCACGGCACGTCGGACGCGGCTTCGATCGGGCATGCGACCAGCGCGGGCTGCATCCGGCTGTTCAACCAGGATGCCATCGACCTTTACAACCGCGTGCCGAACGGCACTCCGGTCAAGGTCCGGTCCGAGGCGGAAAGCCTGGCGCTGGAAGGCCCGCAGATGATCGACGCCTACGGAAGGCTGGTGCCCGAGACGCCGGAGAACATCGCCAAGAAAGAGCGTGATCTGGCTGCGATCGCGCGGCAGGATGCCAAGGACCGCGCCGCCGCCGAGAAGGCCGAGCGCAAGCGGCTGGCCGCTTGCGAGCGCCGCGGCATCGCCCCGGAGGAATGCCCGCGCCCGGTGGTCTCGGGCACCTCGGTGACGGTGGGCACGCGCGGCTAGACGCGGATCACATAGTCCTTGAGGGTGGTCTGCACGACCTCCCAGGTCCCCTCGAAGCCGGGGCGGATGATCAGGCTGTCTCCCGGGTGCAGCTGGGTGACGCTGCCGTCCGCCCCGGTCAGGATCGAATAGCCCGACAGGATCCGGAAGTATTCCCATTCCGAATAGCAGACGCGCCACTTGCCCGGCGTGGACTGCCAGAGCCCGGCATGGAGGCCGTCGCGGTCCTCGAGGTTCCAGGTGGTATGGACCGGGTTGCCCGAGACGAGACGGTCGGGGGCAGGGCCACCGATCTCGGGGGTGATGCCGTCACGGCTGACGCGCTGGATCAGGGTCATGGGCTTCTCCTTTCGGCGCATTCAGGCCGCCGGGCGCGGGCGCGTCAACCCCGTGACGCTGCGACCGGCGGTGCTGCGCTGCGGCGCAATCTTGTTGCGGCGGCCTTTCGCTTGTGCCCATATGGCGGGCAGGTTGCGAAAAGCGGAGGCTCAAGATGAGCGCGACTGCCCCGGTCCGGCCCGTGTTGCCCCCCGACATCCGCGCCCGCAAGGGCGGCGAGCCGCTGGTGGTGCTGACCGCCTATTCCACCCCCGTGGCGCGGCTGGTCGATGCACATTGCGACATCGTTCTGGTGGGCGACAGCGTGGGGATGGTGATCCACGGGCTGCCTTCGACCCTGGGCGTCACGCTGGAGATGATGATCCTGCACGGCCGCGCCGTCGTGCGGGGGTGCCAGAGGGCGATGCCGGTGATCGACATGCCGTTCGGATCCTACGAAGAGGGACCGCAGCAGGCCTTCCGCAACGCCAGCCGGCTGATGGCGGAAACCGGCGCCCCGGCGGTGAAGCTGGAGGGTGGGCAGCACATGGCCGAGACCATCGCCTTCCTGTCCGCCCGCGGCGTGCCGGTGATGGCGCATGTCGGCCTGACCCCGCAGGCGGTCAACACGCTGGGCGGCTACAAGGTGGTGGGCCGCGACGCCGAGGCGGCGAAGGTGATGGCCGATGCCAAGGCGGTGGAGGCGGCCGGGGCCTTCTCGGTCGTGCTGGAAAAGGTGCCCTCTGGGCTGGCCGGCAAGGTGACGCGGGCGCTGGCGATCCCGACCATCGGCATCGGCGCGGGTGCGGATTGCGATGGTCAGGTTCTTGTGGTCGATGACATGCTGGGCCTGTTCACCGACTTCCGGCCGAAGTTCGTGAAACGCTATGCCGAACTGGGCCGCGCCGCGGACGAGGCGATCGCGGCCTATGCGGCAGAGGTGCGGTCACGCACCTTTCCGGCGGCAGAACACAGCTTCCCGGACGTGCTGCCCACGAAGGAGAAGAAATGATCCCGATCCTGCGGACGGTGGCCGAGCTGCGCGCGCTGGCGCGCGGCTGGAAGGTGCGGAACGAGGTGGTGGGCGTGGTGCCCACGATGGGCGCGCTGCACGAAGGGCATCTGTCGCTGGCCCGCCGGGCCCGGGCCGAATGCGATCGGGTCATCACCACGATCTTCGTGAACCCGAAGCAGTTCAACAACCCCGATGACCTGAGGAACTATCCCCGCAGCGAGGCAGCGGACGCGGCCCTGCTGGCGACGGTGCCGGTCGATGCGATCTTTGCCCCGCCGGTCGAAGAGGTCTATCCCGACGGCTTCATCACCACCGTCAGCATGACCGGCGTGGCGCAGCCTCTGGAGGGGCACATGCGGCCCGGCCATTTCGACGGGGTGGCGACGGTTGTGACCAAGCTGTTCGGGATGAGCCTGGCCGACAGGGGCTATTTCGGCCAGAAGGACTGGCAGCAGTTGCAGGTCGTGCTGCGGCTGGTGCGCGACCTGAACATCCCCGTGCAGATCGTCGGCTGCGAGACGGTCCGCGAGCCGGACGGCCTTGCCATGTCCTCGCGCAATCTCCGCCTTACCGCCGAGGGCCGCCGGAAAGCCCCCATCCTCTACGCTGCGATCACGCGCGCCGCCGACGACATCCGCGCCGGTCACGCCGACCGCATGGCGATCCGCGAGGCGGCGGAGACGATGCGCAAGGCAG
>JBKBRG010000049.1:2231-10473 GCA_046292325.1 Tabrizicola sp. | reverse complement strand
GGATCGACGAGAACATCCCCTCGGACGCGCCGGGGTGGATCGTCGATCGCTACAACGACCTGACGAATGTCTGCGCTCCGGGCGAGGCCCCGACCGTCGAGCCCGCCCCGGCCCCTGCGGCACCGGCCACCAATCCCTGACCCGAGCCCGACGTTTCGGGGCGTGACAGCCCCGGACGCCTGCCTTACATAGCGGGCCAAGGCTTCAGGCAAGGATTCGCACGCATGGCCCCCTTCCGCTCGCACCCCTTCGACGACGACAAGCTGAAGGAGGAATGCGGGATCTTCGGCGTGATCGGCGTGGCCGATGCGTCGAACTTCGTGGCGCTTGGCCTGCACGCGCTGCAACACCGCGGGCAAGAGGCAGGCGGGATCGTCAGCTACCATCCCGACCACGGCTTCAACTCGGCCCGCCGCTTCGGCTATGTGCGGGACAACTTCACCAAGGCCGACGTGATGGATACCCTGCCCGGGTCGCTGGCGATCGGGCATGTGCGCTATTCCACCGCCGGGTCCAAGGGCGCGACCGCGATCCGCGACGTGCAGCCCTTCTTCGGCGAATTCTCGATGGGCGGCTGCGCCATCGCCCACAACGGCAACCTGACCAATGCCGCCGCGCTTCGGCGGGAACTGATCGAGCGCGGGTCGATCTTCCAATCCTCGTCCGACAGCGAATGCATCATCCACCTGATGGCGCGGTCGATCCAGAAGACGCTGGCCGAACGCATCAAGGACGCGCTGCGCCGGGTGGAAGGCGCCTTCTCGGTCGTGGCCATGACCCGCACCAAGCTGATCGGCGTGCGCGACCCCCTCGGCGTGCGCCCGCTGGTCCTGGGTCGGGTGGGCGATTCCGGCTGGGCGCTGTCGTCGGAGACCTGCGGCCTCGACATCATCGGCGCCGAGTTCCTGCGCGAGATCGAACCCGGCGAAATGGTGGTGATCGAGGGCAACAAGGTGGACTCCACCCGCCCCTTCGCGCCGGCGAGGCCGCGCTTCTGCATCTTCGAGAACGTCTATTTCAGCCGCCCCGACAGCATCATCGGCGGGCGCTCCGTCTATGAAACCCGCCGCCAGATCGGCGTGGAACTGGCGCGCGAGGCCCCGGTGGATGCCGATCTCGTCTGCCCGGTGCCCGACAGCGGCACTCCGGCGGCGATCGGCTACAGCCAGGAAAGCGGCATCCCCTATGCCATGGGGATAATCCGCAACCAGTATATGGGCCGCACCTTCATCGAACCCACCGACCACATCCGCAACATGGGCGTGCGGCTGAAGCTGAACGTCAACCGCGCGCTGATCAAGGGCAAGCGGGTGATCCTGGTGGACGATTCGGTCGTGCGCGGCACCACCAGCCGCAAGATCAAGGACATGATCCTCGAAGCCGGCGCGGCAGAGGTCCATTTCCGCATCGCCTCGCCCCCCACCGCCTGGCCCTGCTTCTACGGGGTGGACACGCCGGAACGTTCGAAACTCCTGGCGGCCACGATGTCGGAAGACGAGATGCGCGACTGGATCGGGGTGGATTCCTTGAAGTTCATCTCGCTCGACGGGCTCTACCGCGCCGCCGGGGAAGCTGCCGGGCGCGATCCCGCCAGCCCGAAATTCTGCGATGCCTGCTTCTCGGGCGACTACCCCGTGGCCCCGTCCGACAAGATCGAGGAGGGCTTCGAGATGAAGGCGGCGGAGTGAGCGCAGAGATCGACGCCTGCCTCGCCGCCCTGCCCGACGACCAGCGCAGGGCTCTGACCGCGCTGCGGGCCCGCCTCAAGGCCCTGCTTCCCGACCACGTCGAGACCATGTCCCACGCCATGCCCGGCTTTCGCCAGCCCGGGCCGAAGGGCAGGATGGTGGTGGGCTACGCGGCCTTCGCGCGCCACCTCGGCCTTTACCCGCATTCCGGCACGGTGATCCCGCAGATCGACTGCGCCCCTTTCAGGACCTCGAAATCCGGCGTCCTCTTCACCCCGGATCGCCCCCTCCCCGACGACCTTCTCCGGCAGATCCTGGCAACCCGTCAGGCCGAACTGGCTGCGGGCCATGGTCGCAAGCCCTGATCCTCCCGCCCCCTTGCCATTTGCTCTTTTCAAAAATACTCCCGCCGGAGGCTCCGACAGCCCGACAAGGACAGACGCATGACCGGAAGAATTGCCCTCGTGACGGGCGCCTCGCGCGGGCTTGGCGCGGCCCTGGCCGAACAGCTGGCGCTGCGCGGCTGGCATGTGGTGGCCGTGGCCCGCACGGTCGGCGGTCTGGAAGACCTGGACGATCGCGTGAAGCGCGCCGGGTTGCCGGGGGCCGGGGGCCTGACGCTGGCCCCGATGGATGTGACCAACGACGACGCGATGCGCCACCTCTGCCGGTCCATCCACGACCGCTGGGGCGGCCTTGGTCTCTGGGTCCATGCCGCGATCCACGCCGCCCCCCTGTCACCGGCGGGCCATATCGACCAGAAGGACTGGGACAGGTCGCTCGCCACCAATGCGCGCGCGACGGGGATGCTGATCCCGATGGTCGAACCCCTGCTGCGCGTCCACCGGGGCACCGCGCTGTTCCTCGACGATCCCCGCGCCGGGCAGCCCTTCTTCGGCGCCTACGGGGCGACGAAGGCCGCGCAGATGGCCCTTGCCCGCAGTTGGCAGGCCGAAGCCGCGAAACACGGCCCCCGCGTCCTGATCGCCGAGCCGAGGGGCCTGCCCACCGCCACCCGGGCACGGTTCTTCCCGGGCGAGGACCGGACCAAGCTGGCTGATGTGCAGGCCGAGGCGGCGCGGATCCTCGACACGCTGTAAGCCCGGGTGCCGGATTCCTTCGAAGGAATTGGCAAGCCTTTCCGACAGGTCCTGCCCCTACCCCGCCAGCGCGGCCTCGATGGCCGACCACAGCACCTCGACCGGCTCCACCCCGACTGACAGGCGGATGAAGCCCTCCGCCACCGCATCCCCCCAGCGCGCCCGGCGTTCGGCCGCGGTATGGACCCCGCCGAAGCTCGTCGCCTGTTCGATCAGCGGGCAGCGCGCGAGGAAGGCCTCGGCCTCTGCTTCGCCGGGCAGCTCGAAACCGATCAGGAAGCCGCCATTCGCCATCTGCGCCCCGACCGCCCGGTTGGACGCATCGCCCGCCAGCCCCGGATAGCGCAGGCCCCGCACCTTTGGATGCGCCTGCAACCGCCCGGCAATCACCGCCGCCGAGGCGCACATCCGGGACAGCCGCACCTCCAGCGTCTCGAGCCCGCGGTGGACGAGGTAGGCCTCGAACGGTCCCGGCACCGAACCCGACTGCCGCCGCCATTCCCGCACCCGCGCCATCAGCTTTGCATCCCGCCCCGCGACATGGCCGAACAGCGCATCCGAATGCCCCGCCGGGGCCTTGGTGTCAGCCGCAACCACCAGGTCGGCCCCCAGGTCCAGCGGCCGCTGGAGCAGCGGCGTCATCGTCGTGTTGTCGGCGATCAGCAGGGCGCCCGCGGCATGCGCCTTGCGGGCCAGCGCGGCGATATCGACCACGTCGAGGCCCGGGTTCGAGGGCGTCTCGATGTAGATCACGTCGAAGCCCGAGAAATCGCGCTCCGCCATCTCCAGCGTCGGCACCTGCTCGACCGCCACCCCGTAGACCTGCAACAGGTCGCGTCCCAGGAGGCGCGTCACATAATAGCCGTCCGAGGGGATCATCACCTTCGCCCCGGCCTTCAGGCAGCAGACCAGCGCCGCCGTGATCGCGGCCATGCCGGATGGGAAGCTCACCACCTCCGCCGCCTCGAGAATGGCCAGCTGCGCCTCGACCGCGTCCCAGCCGGGTTGCCCCGCCCGGCCGTAGTAATGCGCCGCCCCCTGCGCCTGCGGCAGGTGGAAGGTGGTGGCGACCGAGATCGGGGGCACCACCGGCTCGCCCAGGGCGAGGCCGGCCTTGCGGTGATGCAGCAGGCGGGCGATGCGGGCGTCGGTCTCGGCGGTCATGGCGGCTCCCTCGGGGTCCACGGTGGACAGTCGCGGCATCCCTTTGTTATCAAGGGCTTGGCTGCGGGTGTTTACCGAACCTTAACCCGCGCCCCTGGCACCCTCAAGCCATCATTCCAGCCGCGCCGGGAAACCCGGGGCGCGCAGGTCGGTGCCCAGAAGGTCCTCGAGCAGCTTGGCGATCATCGGCGACTGCGCCTCGCCGCCATAGGCCGCCCTGGCCGCGATGTAGGTCTGGTTCGTCATGCTGGCGAGGTCGAGGGGCACCCCGAACTCTTTCCCGAACGCCAGCGCGAACCCGAGATCCTTCAACGCAAGGTCGATGCTGAAGGCGATGTCGTAAGACCCGTTCAGGATCAGTGCGCCTTCGGTTTCATGGACGAAACTGTTTCCGGAACTGGCGGCAATCGCATGCCAGGCCTGGCCGAGGTCAAGGCCCCCCCGCTTGGCCAGCATCAGCGCCTCGGAGGTGGCCTTCAGATGGATGAAGGCCAGCATGTTGGTGATGACCTTGATGATCGCGGCCGACCCCAAGGGACCCATGTGGAAGATCCGGTCGCCCATCGCCTGCATGGCCCCGTGGTGCAGATCGAACAGGTCGCGATCCCCGCCCGCCAGCATGGTGATCCTGCCCTGATAGGCAAGGTGGACGCCGCCGGTGACCGGAAGTTCCATCATGCGCACGCCGGCCTCGGCGGCAACGGCGGCCAGCCGCAGCACCTCGTCACGGCCAAGGGTGGACATCTCGACCCAGGACGCGCCCTTCCGCATGTGCGGCAGGATGTTGCGCAGCACGCTTTCCGAGACGGCGGGCGACGGCAGGCAGGTGATGACGTGATCGACCGACGCCGCCAGGTCCTCGGCACTGGCCGCAAGCGTCGCCCCGGCCGCCACCAGCGGCGCGGCCAGTTTCGGATTCAGGTCATGGACCGTGACCTTGAAGCCGCCCTTCAGCAGACAGCCCGCGCAGGCCGCGCCGAGGTTCCCAAGGCCGATATACCCGTAATGCATGTCTTTGCAGTGCCTTGTGTGGATTACTTGAAGTAGATGTTGAACCGCTGGCGGATGGCCGCGTCGATCTCGGGATCGACCCGGCACCCGGCCTTGGCCAGGATCGCATTCTTCCGGGCGATGGCGGTGTCGAGCAGCAGCGGCTTGCCCGCCTCGTTCCATTCCTTGGGGCTCATCCGGTTGCCGACCTTGGGGTAGACGTATTCGGTCTGCATCAGCCGCAGCGTCTGGTCCGCGCCGAGGTAATGGCCCGGCCCGCCGAGGCAGACCTCCTTCATCGCCTCGATCGAGGTGGAATCGGGGGTCACGTCGATGCCGCGCACCAGGCGCATGGCCTGGCCCAGCAGGTCATCGCCCAGCACCAGGCTTTCCAGGCAGAAGCCCAGCAGCGAGGCATGCATGCCCACCGCCTCGTAGCACATGTTCAGACCGGCAAGACCGGCAAGCGCGTTGGTGATGCCCTGCTCCCACCCCGCCTGCATGTCGGGCAGCTTGCTGTCGGAAATGCCCGAGGCCGCCCCGCCCGGCAGGTCGTAGAAGCGGTGCATCTGCGCGCAGCCGGCGGTCAGCAGCGCCTGTTCCGCGCTGCCGCCTGACATGGCGCCCGTTCTCAGATCGGAAACGAAAGGCCAGGTGCCGAAGATCGCCGGCGCCCCCGGTTTGATCGCGTTGACATAGACCACGCCCGCCAGACATTCCGCCACCGCCTGAACGATGGCCAGCGCGATGGGCGCCGGCGCGGTGGCCCCCGCCTGCCCCGCCGACAGAAGCAGCATCGGCATGCCGCGACGGACGCATTCCTCCATCGTGACGCAGCTTTCCTCGGCGAATTTCATCGGCGGCACGACGAAGCAGTTGGAATTGCTGACGAAGGGCCGTTCGAGCCATTTCGCCTCGCCGCCCGCCACCATGTAGAGCATCTCGAAGCAATCGCCGACATGGGCCGGGTCGGAAAAGCTGGTGCCGACATGCTTGGTGGTTCCGGCCAGGCAGGCGTAGAGGGTGTTGAGGTCCATCTCCCGGTTGTCCTTGACATCCCGGCAGACCATGGTGCGCTGGTAGAAGTGGATGTTGTCGAGGTTGTCGACCAGCCGCGCCGCGTCATAGAGGTCCTGCGCGGTGGAGTCGCGATAGTCCAGCGTCACCGGATCGACGATATGCACCGCCGCCCCCGCCGTGCCGAAATGCACGTTGGTCCCGCTCAGGTGCAGGTCGTGCTTCGGGTCGCGGGCGTGCAGCGTGATGTTGCGGGCGGCCTTGGCCAGCATGTCCTCGACCAGGGCGCGGGGAAAGCGGATGCGGCCGTCCTCGCCCCGGATGGCGCCGGCCTCGGTCAGCAGCCTCACGCCCGAGGGCGGGGCCTGGCTCAGCCCGATCTGTTCCAGCGCATCCAGCGCCGCGGCGTGAATCTGCTGCATCCCCGCCTCGGTCAGGGGCCGATACTGCCCGCCGGGCAGGCCCGGCCGCACCGGGCGCATGTCATCGGCCAGGGGGGCCGCCCGCAGCGCCACCCGCGCCTGCCGCCCGCCCGACCGCCGCGCCCGTGCCGGTTCGCAGGTCTCGCCGATCGCCTGTTCCATCTCGCTCATCTTCCTGCCCCTTTCGACGGAAGCGCCTCCCTGTCATCCCCGCGGCCGCGGCCCGAGGTCACGGAACGGCCCGGCCGAAGCTGCCCGCAAAGGGCCCGGTGGCGGGCGGCAAGGGTCATGCCCTGATCCTTTCGCCCTTCGGATCGTGCATCGGGACCAGGCTGGCCAGGGCCCGGTGCCGCACCCCGGCGACCTCGATCTCGTAGGTCGAGCCCAGCACCTCTTCCTCGGTCTCGCCCCGGCAGGGCACATAGCCAAGGCCCACCGCGCCCCCGAGAAAATGGCCGTAATTGCCACTGGTCACCGGGCCGACGATGCGGCCGTCGCGCACCAGCGCCTCGTTGTGGAAGAGCAGCGGCTCGGGGTCCACCAGCCGGAACTGGACCAGCCGGCGGTCAAGGCCAGCCTCCTGCTTGCGCAACACCGCCTCGCGGCCGATGAAACCCGTCTTCCGGCGGGAAACGGTGAAGCCGAGGCCCGCTTCCAGCACATGATCCTCATCGGTGATGTCGTGGCCCCAGTGGCGATAGGCCTTCTCGATCCGGCAGGAATCGAGCGTGTGCAGGCCGCAGAGCGTGAGGTCCGGGGCGGCCTCCATCAGGGCCTCGAAGACATGGGCGGTCTGGTCGGTCGGTATATACAGCTCCCAGCCCAGTTCACCGACGTAGGTCACCCGATGGGCCCGGGCAAGGCCCATGCCGATCTCGATTTCCTTCGCCCAACCAAAGGGATGCGCGGCGTTGTCGAAGTCGTTCGGCGAGACCCTGGCCAGCACCGCGCGCGACCCGGGACCCATCAGGCAAAGGACGGATTCAGCGGCGGTGACATCGGTGATGACGGCGAAATCGTCGCCGACATGGGCGCGCATCCAGGCCAGGTTGCGTTGCAGCGTGGCGCCGGGAACGACGCAGAGATAGGCCGTCTCGGACAGGCGCGTCACCGTAAGATCAGCCTCTATCCCACCGCGATCATTGAGGAACATCGTATAGACGATGCGGCCCGCCGGCACGTCCACCTGGGCCGAGCAGATGCGGTTGAGGAAGGCGCAGGCATCGCGCCCCTCGACCCGGATCTTGCCGAAGCTGGTCATGTCGAAAAGCCCGGCGCCGGTGCGCACCGCCATGTGTTCGGCGCGCTGATTGTCGAACCAGTTCTGCCGCTTCCAGGAATAGCGGTATTCGCGCTCCTGGCCCGGATTGGCGAACCAGTTCGCCCGTTCCCAGCCCGCCACCTCGCCGAAGACCGCGCCGCGGGCCTTCAGATGCTCGTGGATCGGCGAACGGCGCACACCCCGGCTGGTCACCACCTGCCGATAGGGAAAGTGGTCGGCGTAAAGGAGGCCCAGCGTCTCGGACACCCGCTCCTTCAGGTAGCGGCGGTTCTTCTGGAAGGGCTGGGCGCGGCGGATATCGACCTCCCAGAGGTCGAAGGGTGCCTCGCCCTCGGTGATCCAATGCGCCAGCGCCATCCCCGCGCCGCCCGAGGAGACGATGCCGATCGAGTTGTAGCCGGCGGCGATCCAGTAGCCCCTCACCTCGGGCGCCTCGCCCAGGTAATAGCGGTCGTCGGGGGTGAAGGACTCCGGCCCGTTGAAGAAGGTGTGGATGCCCGCGGTCTGGAACAGCGGCATCCGCTTCGTCGCCATTTCGAGGATGGGCATGAAATGCTCCCAGTCCTCGGGCAGGGTGTC
>JBKBRG010000049.1:1257-2221 GCA_046292325.1 Tabrizicola sp. | reverse complement strand
GTCGAATTCGAAGTCCGGCCGGATGCCCTCCATCCCCCAGGGCTTGGCCCTGGGCTCGAAGGCGCCCAGCATCATCTTGCCGGCATCCGACTTGTAGTAGGCGCATTCGTCCGGCACCCGCAGGACCGGCAGATCCCCAAGCCCGTCAATGGGTTCGGTGACGAGGTAGAAGTGTTCGCAGGCATGCAGGGGCAGCGTGACGCCGTTCTGCGCCGCCAGATCGCGGCCCCACATGCCGCCGCAGTTCACCACCACCTCCGCCGCGACATGCCCGGGGCCTTCGGCGGTCTCGTAGTCCACCCCGGTGACGCGGCCGCCGGCCGTGGTGACCCCGGTCACCCGCGTGTTCTCGAAGATCTGCGCGCCCCGCATCCGGGCGCCTTTGGCCAGCGCCATGGCGATGTTGGCCGGGTCGCATTGCCCGTCCAGCGGCAGGGCCACCGCCCCCACCACGCCTTTGATGTTCAGATGCGGATAGCGCGCCTTCGCTTCCTGCGGCGAGATCTCATGCACCTCGACATCGAAGATCCGCGCCACCGTGGCCTGGCGCAGCAGCTCCTCGTGCCGTTCCGCCGTCAGCGCCACTGAAATCGACCCGACCTGCTTCATGCCGGTGGCAACGCCGGTCTCGGCCTCCAGCCCCCGATAGAGATCCGCCGAATATTTGGCCAGCCGCGTCATGTTCGCGCTGCCCCGAAGCTGCCCGATCAGCCCCGCCGCATGCCAGGTCGTGCCGCAGGTCAGCCGGCGCCGCTCCAGAAGCACCACGTCGGTCCAGCCCGCCCTGGCCAGATGATAGGCCACCGAACAGCCCGAGACCCCGCCCCCGATCACCACCGCTCGCGCCTTCGCCGGAATCTCAGCCATTGCCCAGGTCTTTCATCTGTCCAGAAATATCCCACGGGGGTCCGGGGGTGTGTAACCCCCGGTCCGCCCACGGTCACGCCATGATCCGCGCGTTCCT
>JBKBRG010000049.1:0-1247 GCA_046292325.1 Tabrizicola sp. | reverse complement strand
GTCCCCCCCCCCCCCCCCCGCGGGGGGGGGCGCCCCCCCCCCCCCCCCCCCCCTCCGCCATCGGTCACGCCTTGATCCGCTCGTTCCTCGGGTCCCAGGCCGGGCCGTCGGGCAGAACCCGGGCCTTCACCCGCTCGCCGAAGATCTCCACCTCGACCTCGGTCCCCGCAACCGCAAGGTCGGCCCGCAGCATCCCCAGCGCCATCGAATGCCCCACCCGATAGCCCCAGGCGCCCGAGGTCGTCTCGCCCACCACCTGCCCCGCGTGCCAGAGGGTGGACATGTAGGGCGCGTCGCAGGCGCCCGCCTCGACCTTCAGGCTGACGAACCGCTTCCTCACCCCGCGCTGCTTTTCCGCCAGCAGGGCGGCCTTGCCCGGGAAGTCATGCCCCCAGTCGATGAAGCGCTCCAGCCCGCCTTCCAGAAGCGAATAGTCGGTGGAAAGATCGCCCTTCCAGGCGCGATAGCCCTTCTCGATCCGCAGGGCGTTCAGCGCCTTCATCCCGAAGGGCGTGGCCCCGCCCGCCAGCAGCGCCTCGTAGATCGGCGCGGCATCGGCCCGGTCGCAGTGGATTTCCCAGCCCAGCTCGCCCGCGAAGGAGACCCGAACCAGCGCCACATGGCGCCCCGCCACCCGGGCCGAATACTGGACCGAGAGCCAAGGCAGCGTCAGATCGGCCTCGGCGATCTTGGCCAGCAGGTCGCGCGCCCTGGGGCCGGTGACGATGAAACAGTGGATCCGGTCGGTCCAGTCCTCCAGCACCACCCCCTCGGGCAGGCCCTTGCGCAGGATGTCGGCATCGTGGCTCTGCGCCACCGCCGCGGTGATCACGCCCACGTCCTCATCGCTGAACGGCAGGCAGGTCATCTCGGTGACGATCCGGCCGCGTTCGTCGGCGAAGTAAAGCAGCCCCGTCCGGCCGGGCTGCGGCAGCCGTGACGCGGTCAGACGGGCCAGATGCGCCCGCGCGCCCGGGCCGTGCAGCCGCAGGCGGGTAAAGCCCGGCAGGTCAAGGACACCGACCCCGTCGCGCACCGCCTCGCATTCCGCCCTGATCCGGGCCTCCCAGGGGCCCGCCCGGCCCCAGGTCTGCGTCGCCTCCCAGCTGGTATCGTCCCCCGGTGCCGCAAACCATTCCGCCCGCTCCCAGCCGTTGTAGGGCGCGAACTGCGCGCCAAGCGCCTTCAGCCGCTCATGCACCGGCGAGAGCTTGCGGTCGGGCGCGGCGGGCCAGCGCGCCATCGGG
>JBKBRG010000048.1:5236-10516 GCA_046292325.1 Tabrizicola sp. | reverse complement strand
CCTGTTGCAGGGATAGGACCGGGGCCGCTCTTGACGGCCCTGTGAAAGCCTTTCACAGTCCGATGCGACACTTGTGAACCGGTGGAAACCGGATAAATTCGTCGTCCCTTCAAAAGGGGGCAGGGGGAAGTCAGATGAAGCTCTCGATCGAACGCGCCACGCTTCTGAAGGCGCTGGCGCAGGCGCAATCGGTGGTCGAACGCCGCAACACGATCCCGATCCTGGCCAACGTGCTGATCGAGGCCGAGGGCAACCAGGTGTCCTTCCGTGCCACCGACCTCGACATCGAGGTGGTGGACCGTGCCCCTGCGATGGTCGAACGCGCCGGGGCGACCACGGTTTCGGCGGTCATGCTGCACGAGATCGTCCGCAAGCTGCCGGATGGCGCGCTGGTGAACCTGTCCGAGGATGCCGCCGCCGGGCGCCTGACGATCACCGCGGGCCGGTCCACCTTCAGCCTGGCGACGCTGCCGAAGGAGGACTTCCCGGTGATGGCCTCCAGCGAGTATTCCTCGAACTTCTCGGCCAAGGCGCCGGTGCTGCGGCGACTGTTCGACAAGGCGAAGTTCGCGATTTCCACCGAGGAGACGCGCTATTACCTGAACGGCGTCTACATGCATGTGGCGCAGGGCGAAGGTGGCAGGGTGCTGCGCTGCGTGGCCACCGACGGTCACCGCCTGGCCCGGATCGACGCGCCCCTGCCCGACGGTGCCGAAGGCATGCCCGGCGTGATCGTGCCGCGCAAGACGGTCGGCGAGTTGCGGAAACGGCTGGAGGATGACGAGGCGACGATCGCCGTCTCGGTTTCCGAAACGAAGGTTCGCTTTGCGACGCCGGCGATCACGCTGACGTCGAAGGTGATCGATGGCACCTTCCCGGACTACACCCGCGTCATCCCGACCGGCAATTCCCGCAAGCTGGAAGTCGATGCGTCCGAATTCGCCAAGGCGGTGGACCGCGTGGCGACCGTGTCGTCGGAACGCTCGCGCGCCGTCAAGCTGTCGCTGGAGGAGGACCGGCTGATCCTGTCGGTCAACGCCCCCGATTCCGGCGCGGCCGAGGAGGAACTGGCGGTCGCCTATGGCGATGACCGGCTGGAGATCGGCTTCAACGCCAAGTATCTTCTGGAAATCGCCAGCCAGGTCGATCGCGAGAATGCCGTGTTCCTGTTCAACTCGGCCGCCGACCCGACGCTGATGCGGGAAGGCAACGACACCTCTGCCGTCTATGTCGTCATGCCGATGCGGGTCTGACCTGGCGGCAAGCCCTGGATCTGAAAGGTGACTCCGGTGGGCGGTCTGGCGATCGAAACCCTTGCGCTTTCGCATTTCCGCAGCCACCGGGCGACCCGACTGGCCTTCGACGGTCGCCCCGTGGCGCTTGTCGGCCCGAATGGGGCGGGGAAGACGAACATCCTGGAGGCCGTCTCGCTGCTTTCTCCGGGCCGCGGCCTGCGCCGTGCCGTTGCCGAGGATCTGGCCCGCAAGCCCGAGCGGATCGGCTGGAAGATCTCTGCCACGGTGCGCGGGCTGAGCGCGACGCATGACCTTGAGACCTGGGCCGATCCGTCCGAGGCGCGGCAGGTCCGCATCGACGGCAAGGCCGCGACGCAGGCAAGCCTGGGCCGTGTCCTGCGGATCCTTTGGCTGGTTCCGGCCATGGACCGGCTCTGGATCGAGGCTGCCGAGGGCCGCAGGCGGTTTCTCGACCGCATGGCGCTCAGCTTCTTTCCGGAACATGCCGAACATTCGCTCATATACGAAAGGGCGATGCGCGACCGGAACCGGCTGATCAGGGATCAGGTGTCCGATGCGCATTGGTATGCAGCACTGGAGGCGCGGATGGCCGAGGCCGGGGAAGCGATCACCCGCCACCGCCGCGCCGCGCTGGAGCGTATCGGTGCTGCCGCCGATCCTTCAAGCGCATTTCCGTCTGCCGATCTGGCCCTGACCGGCCCGGACGGCACCGAAGAGCCGCCGGATCTTGCCCTGGCCCTGGCCGAAGGCCGCCGTCGCGACATCCTCGCCGGCCGCACGCTCGTCGGTCCGCACCGCGCCGATCTACTGGCGCGCTATGCCGCCAAGGGCGTCCCTGCCGACCAGTGTTCGACCGGCGAGCAGAAGGCCCTTCTGATCAGCCTGATCCTGGCCAATGCCCGCGCCCTGGCCCAGGACCTCGGCCGCGCGCCGATCCTGCTGCTGGACGAGGTGGCCGCGCATCTGGACGAAAACCGCAGGGCCGCGCTCTACGACGAGATCTGCGCGCTGGAGGCGCAGGCCCTGATGACCGGGACCGAGGCCGAGCTTTTCGCCGCGCTTGGCGACCGGGGCCGCCTGCTGCACGTCCTTGAGCGGAACGGAAGCTCCGAGGTGGATGCATGACCGTCACGCTCTGGCAACTCTGGCTCTACGCGCTGGGCATGGCCGCCCTCTGGGCGGTGCCCGGCCCGGTCTGGGTTGCGCTGACCGCCCGCGCGCTGGCCTTCGGGATGGCGGGGGCCTGGCCGCTGGCCATTGGTGTCGCGCTGGGAGACCTGATCTGGCCGCTGGCCGCGATCTTCGGGCTGAGCTGGATCCTGTCGATGTATGGCGACTTCCTCAGCCTGCTGCGCTGGGTTGCCGCGGCTGTCTTTCTGGTGATGGGCCTGCTCCTGATCCGCAAACCGGCCGCAGCGATCGACGCCGACAGCCGGTTGACCCGGCCCGGGGCCTGGGCGGGCTTTGCCGTGGGCGTCGCGGCCGTGATCGGCAACCCGAAGGCCATCCTGTTCTACATGGGCGTGCTGCCGGGCTTCTTCGACCTGTCCCGCGTGACCGCCCCCGACATCGCCGCGATCCTTCTGATCTCGGCGCTGATCCCGATGCTGGGAAACCTCGCGCTGGCCTGGTTCCTGGACCGGGCGCGCCGGCTTCTCTCCAGCCCCGAGGCGATGCGGCGGCTGAACCTGGCCTCGGGCTGTCTGCTGATCGCCGTGGGGCTGGTGATCCCCTTCACCTGACCACCAAATCTGGTGGCCAAGGGGTGACATTCCCGCACTGAACCGCTATAAATCGCGGGCAACGAAAAGGGTTTCCCACGCATGGCTGAACAGCCCAGCAAGGCCGCCGAATACGGCGCCGATTCCATCAAGGTTCTCAAGGGTTTGGAGGCGGTTCGCAAGCGCCCCGGCATGTATATCGGCGACACCGATGACGGATCGGGCCTGCACCACATGGTCTATGAGGTCGTGGACAACGGCATCGACGAGGCGCTGGCCGGCCACGCGACCGAAGTCGTGGTGAAGATCCATGCCGACGACAGCGTTTCGGTCCGCGACAACGGTCGCGGCATCCCGGTCGATCTGCACCCCGAGGAAGGGGTCAGCGCGGCCGAGGTCATCATGACCCAGCTGCATGCGGGCGGAAAGTTCAACAACACCGACGAAGGCGGAAACGCCTACAAGGTCTCGGGCGGGTTGCACGGGGTGGGCGTTTCGGTGGTGAATGCGCTGTCGGAATGGCTGGAGCTGACCGTCTGGCGCAACGACACCGAATACCGCGCCCGGTTCGAGGATGGCCACTGCACCGTCCATGTCCACGAGGTCGGCCCCGCGCCGGGCAAGCGGGGGACCGAGGTGCGCTTCCTCGCTTCGGCCAAGACCAACCGGCCGGACGGGACCTTCTCGAACCTCGACTACAGCTTCAAGACGCTGGAAACCCGGTTGCGTGAACTGGCGTTCCTGAATTCGGGCGTGCGGATCATCCTGGAGGATGAACGCCACGCCGAGCCGCAACGTGTCGAGCTGTTCTATGAAGGCGGCGTGCGGGAATTCGTGAAATACATCGACCGGTCCAAGACCAGCGTGATGCCGGAACCCATCTACATGGTGGGCGAAAGGAACGGCATCGGCGTCGAGATCGCGATGTGGTGGAACGACAGCTACCACGAAACCGTATTGCCGTTCACGAACAACATCCCCCAGCGCGACGGCGGCACGCATCTGGCCGGTTTCCGGGGCGCGCTGACCCGAACGATCACCGCCTATGCCCAGTCTTCGGGCATCGCAAAGCGGGAGAAGGTGGATTTCACCGGCGACGATGCGCGCGAAGGGCTGACCTGCGTGCTGTCGGTCAAGGTGCCGGACCCGAAGTTCAGCAGTCAGACCAAGGACAAGCTGGTTTCGTCCGAGGTCCGCCCGGCGGTCGAGAACCTGGTGAACGAAAAGCTCTCCGAATGGTTCGAGGAGAATCCCGGCCCGGCCAAGATCATCGTCGGCAAGATCATCGAGGCGGCCCTGGCGCGCGAGGCCGCCCGCAAGGCGCGCGAGCTGACCCGGCGCAAGACGGCGCTGGACGTGGCCTCTCTCCCCGGCAAGCTGGCCGATTGCCAGGAACGCGACCCGTCGAAGGCCGAACTGTTCCTGGTCGAGGGCGACTCGGCCGGCGGCTCGGCCAAGCAGGGCCGCTCGCGCTCGAACCAAGCCGTCCTGCCCCTGCGCGGCAAGATCCTGAACGTCGAACGCGCCCGCTTCGACCGGATGCTGTCCAGCCAGGAAATCGGCACGCTGATCACCGCGCTTGGCACCGGAATCGGGCGCGACGAGTTCGACATCGGCAAGCTGCGCTACCACAAGGTCGTCATCATGACCGACGCCGATGTGGACGGCGCGCATATCCGCACGCTTCTCCTGACCTTCTTCTTCCGGCAGATGCCGCAGCTGATCGAAGGCGGCCACCTCTACATCGCCCAGCCGCCGCTCTACAAGGTCGCGCGCGGCAAGTCCGAGGTTTACCTGAAGGACCAGGCGGCGCTTGACGACTATCTGATCGAGATGGGGACCGAAGGCGCGGTCCTGCGGCTGACCGACGGGCAGGAGATCGCCGGCAACGACCTGGCCCGCGTCATCGAGGGCGCGCGCCAGTTCCGCCGGGTGCTGGAGGCCTTCCCGACCCACTACCCGCGCCCGATCCTGGAACAGGCGGCGCTGGCCGGTGCTTTCGATCCGGGCAAGGCGGATGCCGATCTTCAGGCCGTCGCCGACACCGTGGCCAGGCGCCTGAACCTGATCGCGCCCGAGTTCGAGCGCGGCTGGCAGGGCCGCATCACCCAGGACCACGGCATCCGCCTGTCCCGCATCCTGCGCGGGGTCGAGGAGTTGCGGACGCTGGACGGCGCAGTCCTCCGCTCGGGCGAGGCGCGGAAACTCAGCCAGATCGCCGGGCACTACCGCGACATCTACCGCGACCCCGCCCGCCTGGTCCGCAAGGACCGCGAGCAGGCCATACACGGCCCGATCGACCT
>JBKBRG010000048.1:0-5226 GCA_046292325.1 Tabrizicola sp. | reverse complement strand
GAAAAGGGCCTGACGCTGCAACGCTACAAGGGCCTGGGCGAGATGAACCCCGACCAGCTGTGGGAAACGACGCTCGACCCCGAGGCGCGGACGCTGTTGCAGGTCAAGGTGGACGACCTGGCCGAGGCGGATGACATCTTCTCGAAGCTGATGGGCGACGTGGTGGAACCCCGCCGCGACTTCATCCAGCAGAACGCCCTCAGCGTCGAGAACCTGGACTTCTAGCGCCAGACCAGCGGCCGTGCCGAAAGGCCATGGCAGGCGGACCCGTCGGGGAAGTCGATCGACCAGTTCTCGGGCGGGGTCGGCCGGCCTTCGGCAAGCCGGTGTCCCAGCGGGGCCGCGGTCAAGGCGCCGGCCTCCTCGGCCCAATCGGCGGTCCGGCTGACCCGCCCGGCCATCCCTGCCGCCAGCCGCAGCGCGTGCGGATGGCGCAGGTTCAGCGTCGGGTTCGGCCGGCAACACGCATCGCTGACCGGTCCGGGAACAGCCGCCGCCCCGGCGGGGTCCGCAGAAGCCCGTCCGCACCCCAAAGCGCGGCAAACCGCTCCAGCATCCGCAGCAGCGTGCCCCGGTGCCGCTGCCGGACCGCCTCTGGCGCGGCGATCCCCGGATGCCCGGCGCGGCCTGCCGGAAATTCGGCCTGGGAAAACCTGTCTTCGATCGTCGCATAGGCCGGGATCTCGCCGGGAAGAACCGAAGGCAGCAGCCCATCGGCATCCGCGCCCTCTGCCGCGATGTCGATCGTGAAAGGCAGGGCGCGGGGATCGCCCGAGATCGCCCGGTCTGCGCATCGGTGTCCCCGAGCCGGAGACTGCCCTCCCGCCAGACCCATCGGAAAACCCGTCCCGAAGGCAGGTCAGCCTGGTGCGGCGACGCATCCCTACCACGCCCTGCAAGACCGGGTCCGGCCGGGGCAGCGGGCGCTACACCACCGGTGTCACAGGCAGCCGCGCGTGGACCCCTGGGCGCCTGGGCAAGCGCGCGGCGAGGAACGGGTCACCGCCGCGCCCGTAAGGCATGGCTTTCGCCGATGATCGAGTGCCTTGTCACCTGCCCGGCCTCTCCTTGGGTGCGAAGTCAGACGATGCCGCCGCCGGCCCCCTTCACCTCTGGCCGCTCCTGCGCCACCCGGTCGCGGTATCCGCTGGCGCGGTAGACGGCGATGGGATCGTAGGCCCCGCCCTGACGCATCCGCGCCTCGGCCAGGATCGGCGAGACATCGGTCAGGAAGCCGGCCTTCAGCGTCCGGTGCGCAGTCATCACGTCGTTGGCTTCCTGCGCCTCGGCCAGCGTCTTGCGGTCCACCAGCGACGCCTGGATGTAGGCCCGCGCGATCTCGATGGCCGAGGCCATCAGGCTTTCGATCGGATCGGTCACGTTGTGGCTCTGGTCGATCATGTAGCTGGGCGCGAAGCCCTTGGCGCCGCGCAGCTCGGCCTCGACCAGTTCGTTGAAGACCAGGAACAGGCGGAACGGGTCCACCGAGCCGCTGTCCAGATCGTCGTCGCCATACTTCGAGTCGTTGAAGTGGAACCCCGCCAGCCGCCCGATGTGCACGAGCCGCGCCACGATCTGTTCGATGTTCACGTTCGGCGCGTGGTGGCCCAGGTCCACCAGACATTTCGCCTGTGGCCCCAGGTGCTGTGCCGCCATCAGCGAAGAGCCCCAATCGCTGATGACGGTCGAATAGGCTCTGTTGCATAAATCGGGTGACAGGCGGACGTCCTCTTGTCCCGGACCGATTTACCCCACGGCGTGAGTGACGGGTATACCGAGTGCTGTGAAGCCGTTCAGGACGGCGACACGGACCTGGAACTCGGACACCTGACGGCCGAAGTCGCGCGCCATGAAGCGCTGACCCAGCAGTTTCACACAGTGCATCTTGGTTTCGACGCGGCTCCGGCGGTGATAGCCGCTCCATCGTCGCCAGATGGTCCGGCCGAAGCGTTTCGATGCGTGCAGGATTTCGTTGCGAGCAACCGCCCCGGCGCTGTCTGGCTTTCAGGGATTGGCGTTCTTGCGGGGCGGTATGATGGCGGGGGCACCTCGGGCCGCGATGGCGTCATGGCACTTGCGGGTGTCGAAGGCGCCATCGGCGGTGACGCTGGCGATCTCCTGATCGGGCGGGATCTGGTCGAGCAGTTCGGGCAGCATGGGCGCGTCGCCCACGTCGCCGGTGGTGAACTCTGCCGCCCGGATCTCCAGTGTTTGCTCGTCAATTCCAATGTGGATCTTGCGCCAGGTGAGCCATTGATGCGCCATTGGTTCGAGCACAATGGCGAACGCGTTTCGTGCCGCCGTGCTTGCGGGCGTTCCATTCACCTTCGCCTTCGACCTTGATCCCGGTGCTGTCGATCAGCAGGTGAAGCGGGCCTGCTGATCCTCGATACGGGATGCTGACCTTCAGGGTCTTCTGGCGGCGGCTCAGCGTGCTGAAGTTCGGCACCGCCCAGTCCAGGTCGATCAGCCGCAGCAGGCTCTCGACAAACCCGGTCGTCTGGCGAAGCGCCGTGCCGAACAGCCCGGGGCTCCGCCCGTTCAGGGCTGAAAACAGTCCACCGGACTGTTCTCCGGGCGCCCTTCACCCTTCATCGTCAGGCAGGTCTGGATGGCTGTGTAACTATGTCGGGCTGTCGGCCAGGCCTTCCAGTCGGCGCAGCCTCCCAGATCATGGAGGGGTCAAAACCAGATCGTCAGCGAGCCGCGGCGCTTCAGCGCTGCGTTATATGCGGGCCAGTTCCTGGTCTTGTAGGCGAGGGATGCGGGTCTGCTCATGCCACCCAGCTACAACGCTGGATTCACAAAATGAATCCCTCATGGGATTCGTGCAAGGGTCGGTGACCTGCACCGCATCCACCCCGCGCCCCGCCGCCAAGCGCAGACCCGACAGCGCGAAGTCCCAGAGCCTCTTCAGGTCGTGATGCGGATAGGGCCCGTCGCGCATCACCGCATTCGGCGTCCGCGCCAGCACCTCCTCGGCCCCGCTGCCCAGGTCCGCGACCAGCACCTTGGCATTGGTCTTGCCGATGTCCAGAACCGCGATGCGCCGCATTCCCCGCCCTCCACCGAAGCTGCGAGGGATAGTCTATCCGATTGATTTCAAAGCGGGAAGCGCAACATTGGTGGCCCCGGCAGGACTTGAACCTGCAACCTTCCCCTTAGGAGGGGGACGCTCTATCCGTTGAGCTACGAGGCCGCCGACCCCCTCATGCGACGAAACCGCCGCCATTTCAACAGGACAAAAGAAAAGGGGAGGCAAGTTTTGGCCCACTACCTCCCCTCCGGTCCGTCGCATCCGAAGTGAGAGCTTGCAGGGATGCGCAGGATATGACCAGCCCCAAGGTGCGACCAGGCGGCTGTTAGCGGTAACAATAGCAGACGATTGCGCCTTGGACAAGCCCCGGCTTTGGCGGTAACAAGAGTCATGCCCACCGCCGGATCCCTGCCGTGACCAAGCCCACCCCAGACCCGCGCCACGCCCTGACCCTTCGCGATGTGTCCGAAGCCTCGGGCGTCTCGGAAATGACCGTCAGCCGGGTATTGCGCAACCGGGGCGACGTGTCCGGCCCGACGCGGGAAAAGGTGCTGGAGGCCGCCCGGGCGCTGGGCTACGTCCCGAACAAGATTGCCGGGGCGCTGGCCAGCCAGCGGGTGAACCTGGTGGGGGTCGTCATCCCCTCGCTGTCGAACATGGTCTTTCCCGAAGTGATGACCGGCATCTCGGAAACGCTGGAAGGCACCGGGCTGCAACCCGTGGTCGGCGTCACCAATTACCTGCCCGACCGGGAAGAGAAGGTCATCTACGAAATGCTCAGCTGGCGGCCCTCGGGGATGATCGTCGCCGGGCTGGAGCATACCGCCGCCGCGCGCGCCATGCTGGCCCGGGCGGGGATTCCGATCGTCGAGATCATGGACATCGACGGCGAGCCCGTCGACCACGCCGTCGGCATCTCGCACCGCCGCGCCGGGCGTCAGATGGCCGAGGCGATCATTGCGGCGGGCTATCGCAAGATCGCCTTCCTCGGCACCCGGATGCCGAACGACTTCCGCGCCAAGAAGCGGCTGGAAGGCTTTGAAGAGGCGCTGGGCAAGGCCGGGCTGACGCTGGTGGACCGCGAATACTATTCCGGCGGTTCGGCGCTGCTGAAGGGGCGCGAGATGACGGCCGCGGTCCTGAGCCGGACGCCAGACGTGGATTTCCTCTATTTTTCCAACGACATGATCGGGGCAGGGGGGCTGCTCTACTGTCTCGACAAGGGGCTGGACGTGCCCGGTCGCATCGGGCTTGCCGGGTTCAACGGGGTGGAACTACTCGACGGTCTGCCGCGCAGGCTGGCCACGATGGATGCCTGCCGGCTGGAGATCGGGCGCAAGGCGGCCGAGATCATCGCCGGAACCGCCACCCAGGGCGAAAAGATCGAGCTGTTCCCGACCCTGCAACCCGGCGACACGATCCGGCGCTGAGTGAGCGATGTCCGGCGCCGCAAGGGGGGCGTGACGCGATGCAGCTGCCGCCCGATCTCTTGGCCGATCTCCTTGCCGCCCTGCCGCTCGCCGACCCGATCGAGGTGGTGGATGTCGGTGCCTCGGCCCTGCCGTCCAGCGAGGCGCCACCCTATGCGCCGCTTCTGCACCACGGCCTCGCCCGGCTGACCGGGTTCGAGCCGAACCTGGTGGAACTGGCGAAACTGCCCTCCGACCCGCGCCGCCGCTACCTGCCGCATGCGGTGGGCGACGGGGGCCCCGCGACCTTGCACCTGACCCGGCATCCGGGCTTCACCTCGACGCTCGTCCCCGATCCCGCGATCACGGCCCATATCCATTCCTTCGGCGCGCTGACCGAGGTGACCGCCCGCCAGCCTGTGCAGACCGTCCGGCTGGACGACTTGTCCGAAATTCCCCGGATCGACTTTCTGAAGATCGACATCCAGGGCGGCGAACTCGCGGCCTTCCGGGGCGCCGCGGGCAAGCTGTCCGCCGCGCTTTGCGTGCAGACCGAGGTCGCCATGGTCCCGATCTACCGCGACCAGCCGCTCTTTTCCGACCAGAACGCCTGCCTCAGCGATTTCGGCCTGCGCTTCTTCGGCTTCGCCTCGGCCAATCGCTTCCCCTTCTCCGGCACGCCGAGCGACATCCATCTCACCGCAAGGCGCCGCGACATCGGCCAGTGGATCGACGCCGACGCGGTCTATCTGGCCGATTTCACCCGGTGGCAGGCGCTGG
>JBKBRG010000047.1:0-10593 GCA_046292325.1 Tabrizicola sp. | reverse complement strand
TGATGCGGGTTGTTCATCCTTGCGGGTCCTCGGCTGGAGTTTGGCGATTGCAGCCTAACCCCGTTCCGGGTGAACAACCTCCTGAGATTTCACACCTAGCGCAAGGGCTGATCGGTGTGGGGCTGCGTCTCGACAATCGCCGCCGCGACGACGCCCTGCAAAGGACCCAGCGCCGCCGGGGCGGCGGCCAGCACCGGTGCCCCGCCGCGCAGCATCTTTGACAGATCGAAGGGCGCGACGCCGCCGCCCGCCTCGGCCACCATCAGCATGCCGCCCAGACAATCCCAGGCGTTCATGTGCGGCTCGTAATAGCCGGCCAGCCGCCCGGCGGCGACCTGTGCCAGCATCAGGGCCCCCGATCCGTTGCGATAGAACATGCCGCCCGCCTGCATCAGCCGGGCGATCACCGCGCCGACATGGGCGGGATCGGTGCGATGGCTGCCGCCGATGGCGGTCATCCGCCCGGCCAGCCCCTGCGCCTTATCCACCCGCAGTGCCTGTCCATTCAGCCGCGCCCCGCCGCCCAGCACCGCGTCATAGGTTTCCGCCATGACCGGGGCATGGGTGACGGCGCAGACCGTCGCCCGCCCATCCGTGACTGCAATGGCCACGCACCAATGCGGCAGGCCCGACAGGAAAGGCATGGTGCCGTCGATCGGGTCGATCACCCAGGTGAACCCATCGCCTGCCGCCCCGCCGCCCTCCTCGCCCAGGATCGCGTCATCGGGAAAGGCCTGCGCCAGACGGGCGCGGACCATGTCCTCGACCTCGCGGTCGGCACGGCTGACCACGTCCTGCGGATTGGCCTTGGTTTCCACTTCCAGCGCGTCGCGGCGGACGAAATGGGCCAGTGCCAGCGCGCCGGCATCGCGGGCGAGCGTCAGGGCAAGGGCGTGGCGGGCGCGGATGGCGTCTGTCATGGTCATCTCTTTCAGGCCACGCGGATCAGCGCGGCGGGGTCGAAGTGCAGGGTCACGGCATCGCCCGCGGCAAAGCGTGGTTCGGTGATCGGGCGCGAGACGAGGATTTCGCCCGCCGGGGTGTCTACCGCATATTCCATCCGGCTGCCCAGATAGCTGGCCGAGATCACCCGGGCCTCGCCGCAGGGCATCAGCGCGATCCGCTCGGGCCGGACCGAGACGGTAGCGGCGCCATCCGCCCCGGCCACGGCAAACGACAGCCCGGGCGCGGCAAACCGGCCCTGCGCCACCTGACCCGCGATCAGGTTGGCATCGCCGACGAAGTTGGCGATGAAGGGGGTGGCGGGGCGTTCATAGAGGTCGGTCGGGGTGCCGACCTGGGCGATCAGCCCCTTGTCCATCACCACGATGCGGTCGGACACCGCCAGCGCCTCTTCCTGGTCGTGCGTGACATAGACCGCCGTCAGGCCGAAGCGGCGTTGCAGGCTGCGGATTTCCTCGCGCACCTTGCGGCGCAGCTTGGCATCGACGTTGGAGAGGGGCTCATCAAACAGGATCACGTCGGGCTGCTGCACGATGGCGCGGGCCACCGCCACGCGCTGCTGCTGGCCGCCCGACAGTTCCGCCGGAAGCCGCGCCTCGAGCCCGCCGAGCCCGACCTGTTCCAGGATCTCGCGCGCGCGGGCCTGCGCCTGGGCCTTGGGCGTGCCGCGGATCACCGGGCCATAGGCCACGTTGTCGAGAACCGACATGTGCGGAAAGAGGGCGTAGGACTGGAACACCATGCCAACGTTGCGCGCCGAGGCCGGATCGCGGCTGACATCGCGCCCGGCGATGAAGACCTGGCCCTCGCTGGGCAGTTCCAGCCCCGCGATCAGGCGCAGCGAGGTGGTCTTGCCGCAGCCCGAAGGGCCGAGGAAGGTGACAAGCTCGCCCTTGGCGATGGCGAGGTCGATGCCCGCGACCGCGGTGGCCTCGCCATAGCGCTTGACCACGCCGCGGAATTCGATGGCTGTCTCGGTCATGGCTTCCTCATTCCGCCGGTTGCGCGGGGCCGGCGATGCCCGAGCGCCGCCCCAGCCGCCGCTGGCCGACCGCCCAGTTCATCGCGGCCACACAGGCGACCATCACCAGCATCAGCACGGTCGAATAGGCGATGGCCAGCGCATATTCGCCGTTCTCGACCCGCCCCATGATATAGGCCGTGGCCATGTTGTGCCGCGCCGAGACCAGGAACACCACCGCTGAGACCGCCGTCATCGCGGTGACGAAGGAATAGACGAGCGCGGTGAACATCGCCGGGCGGATCAGCGGCAGCACCACGTCGCCGAGCACCTGCCCGCCGCCCGCGTCCATGGTCTGGCTCGCTTCCTCCATGTTGCGATCGATCTGCGCCAAGGCCGCGATCCCGGCCCGCATCCCCACCGGCATGTTGCGGAAGACAAAGCAAATCACCAGGATCCAGATCGTGCCGGTGATGTCGATGGGCGGCACGTTGAAGGCCGCGATGTAACTGACGCCCACCACCGTGCCGGGGATGGCGAAGGAGAGAAGCGTGCCGAACTCGAAGGCGCGCTTGCCCGCGAAATCCTGCCGCGCGATCAACCAGGCGGTCAGGATGCCGATGGCCATCGTCAAAGGCGCCGACAGTGCCGACACCCACAGTGTCGTGATCATGCTGTCCCAGGCCGAGCCGAAGAGCTGCACGCCTCGCTCGTCCACCTCGACCGAAAAGGCCGTCCAGAGATGGCCGAAGGTTGGCGTCAGGTCCTGCCGCGCGATGTCCTTGACGAAACCGCCTGCCAGCACGATGGCGTAGATCCCCAGGGTCACGATCACGAAGGGCAGCACCGCCGCAGCCGCCGCCCATTTGATCAGGGGCGGGGCAGGGGCCACCAGCCCCGCATCCGACTTGCCCGTGACGGTCACATAGCTCGCCCGGCCCAGCCAGCGCGCCTGCACCCAGAAGGCGCCCACCGTCAGCGCCAGCAGAAGCAGCGACAGCGTGGCCGCCGCCCCCAGATCGTATTGCGCGCCGACCACGGCAAAGAAGATCTTGGTGGACAGCACGTCATAGCTGCCGCCCAGCACGATCGGGTTGCCGAAATCCGACAGGCTCTCGATGAAGGCCAGCAGGAAGGCCGCTGCCAGCGCAGGCCGCAGCAGGGGCCAGGTCACGGTGCGGAAGGTGGTCACCGGCCGCGCGCCGAGCGTGGTCGAGGCTTCCTCGAGCGTCGGGTTGATCGCCTCGAGCCCCGACAGGACCACCAGGAAGGTGACGGGGGCAAAGGCCAGCACCTGCGCGATCAGGATGCCGGGCAGGCCATAGATCCAGCGGCCAGGGCGCATGCCAAGCCAGTCCGCCACCTCGACCGTGACATAGCCCGTGCGCCCGAAGAGCACGATGATCGCCACACCCACCACGAAGGGCGGCGTGATCACCGGCAGGATGGCCAGCGCTCGCAACAGCCACTTCAGCCGGAAATCGGTGCGCGCGACCAGAAGTGCGAGGCCCAGACCGAGGCCCGTGGCAAGTGCCGCCGACAGGATGCCCAGCACCAGCGAGTTGACCACCACCCCGCAGCGCCCCGCGCCTGTCACGCAGCCCAGCGACCAGAGGTCGGCGGCGGTGATCCGGGTCAGGAAGGGTTCAAACGACAGGGTGCCGTCGGGGTCGACAAAGGCCGCCGACATCAGCTTCAGGATCGGGAAGAAGACGAACAGCGAGAGCGCAGCGATGATGCCGACGATGGCGAAGGCCGGAAACCGCTCGCCCCGGCAGAAGCCGCGCGCGGCCAGCACCTCGGCCAGCGCGCCGATCAGGGCAAGGCTTGCAATCCAGGCCCCCCAGCCGAACCCCGGCTGACCGGCGGCCGCCTGCGGGAACAGGGTCGCAACGCCGGGCAGGGCCGGGCCGCGCAGCCCGATGCCGAAGCCTTGCAACAAGAGCCAGACCAGCGCCGTGCCCACCAGCACCGCCGAGGCCCGATGGATCCGCCAGTCGCGCGCGGCCACGGCCAGCGCCGCCAGCCCCGCCGCCAGCAGCGCCAGCGGCAACAGCCAGACGCGCCCCGCCAGCCCCTCGGCAAGTGCCGACGCGGTGAAGGCCCCGCCCTTGAACCAGGGCAGGGCCAGCACGCCCATGAGGAAAAGGCCGGGCCAGGCCAACCCGACCCGGCCCGACAAAACGCCGCTCACTTCGGCAGCGCGCCGATTTCGGCATCCCAGCGCGCCAGCAGCGCGGTGCGCACCTCGGACGAGCCGTATTTGGCGAAGTCGTAGTCGATCAGCTTGATGTCATCCAGCTTCGGCGCCTGCGGCGGGGTGGCTGCGGATTTGTTCGACGGCACCTGGAAGCTGTTCACCGATGCCCCGATCTCCTGCGCCTTGGCCGACAGAGCCCAGTCATACCACAGCTTCGCGGCCTCCGGGTTCGGACCGCCCTTGATGATCGACATCGAGCCGACCTCGTAGCCCGTGCCCTCGCAAGGAGCGACAGTCACGATGGGCGCGCCCTCGACGGCCTGCTGCACGGCGTCATGCATGAAGACGATGCCAATAGCGGTCTCGCCGGTCGCGGCGGCCCGGATCGGGGCCGAGCCCGACTTGGTATATTGGCTGATGTTGGCGTGCAGCTCTTTCAGATAGGCAAATGCCTCATCCTCGCCCAGAAGCTGCACCATCGTCGCCAGCATCGTGTAGGACGTGCCCGAGGAATTCGGGTTCGCCAC
The DNA here is from genome assembly GCA_046292325.1 of Tabrizicola sp. Classification (GTDB taxonomy): domain Bacteria; phylum Pseudomonadota; class Alphaproteobacteria; order Rhodobacterales; family Rhodobacteraceae; genus Tabrizicola. The sequence goes on along the minus strand of JBKBRG010000047.1, from coordinate 5,942 downwards.
CTGGATGTCGTCCTTGAACCGCGGGTCGAGCAGGTCCTTCCAGCAGGCGGGCGGGTTTTCCGTGACGAGCGTCGAGTTGTAGCCGAAACCCAGCGCGCCGGCATAGATGCCCACGGTCCGGTAGCCGGCGGTTTCGGCCTGGCGCACCGCCCAGGGCTGAAGCTCGGCCAGCATGGGCGACTTGTATTCCTCGGTCAGCCCTTCCTGCGCGGCCTGCAGGTGCGGGTCGCCGGTGCCGCCCCACCAGACGTCGCCGCGCGGCTGGCCCTCCTCGGCCTTGATCTGGGCATAGGTCTCGCCCGAGGACTTGCGCGTCATCAGCACGTTGATGCCGGTCTCGCGGGTGAAGGCCTCGGCCTGGGCGCGGCACCATTCCTCGCCGACCGAGCAATAGAGCACCAGTTCCTTCGACTGGGCGAGTGCCGCCAGCGGCACCAGGGCCAGTGCCGTGGCCCCGATCAGGGTCGTGCGTCTGTTCATGGTCTCTCTCCGTGTTGGGCCGAACGCGACAGCGCCCGACGATGAAATCAGATGATCGCCTTGCGGACCTTGGCCGAAACCCATTCCGACAGGACGACGGTGGCGAGGATCACGATCAGGATCATGGTGACCTGCGGCCAGGCCAGCACGTTGAGCGAGGCTTGCAGTTTCAGTCCCAGCCCGCCGGCGCCGACCAGCCCGAGGATCGCGCTTTCGCGGATGTTGATGTCCCAGCGGAAGACGGTGATGCCCCAGAAGGCGGGCAGGATCTGCGGCACGATGGCATAGTTCAGCACCTGCGCCGGGCTGGCGCCTGTCGCGGTGACGGCCTCGATCTGGCGGATGTCGGTTTCCTCGATCGCCTCGTAGAGAAGCTTGCCGATGAAGCCGATCGACCGCAGCCCGATGGCGATGATCCCGGCCAGAAGCCCCGGCCCGAGGATCGCCACCAGCAACAGTGCCCAGATCAGAGAGTTGATCGAGCGTGAGGCGACGATCAGGAACAGCGCCGCGGGCCGCAGGATCAGCGCCGAGGGCGTGGTGTTGCGCGCCGCCAGAAAGGCCACCGGCACGGCAAGAATCACCCCCAGCGCCGTGCCGAGCGTCGCCATGTTCAGCGTGTCCCACAAGGGCACCAGAAGTTCCGGCAGGTAGGACAGGCGCGGCGGGAACATCCGCTCGCCGATGTCAGCCGCCTGGCGCGGCGCATCCCAGACGAACATCCAGATCGTGTTCGCGGTCATCACCTGCCAGCACCAGACGAAGAGCGCGACAAGGCAGAGCCAGCCGAACCACAGCGCCAGCCGGGCGCGCGGGCTGCGGTGTTGCCAGGTCTCGGGAAAGCGCGTCATTGCAGGAACTTCCGCAGGTAGGACGACGAATATTCCGCCACCATCACGATGACGATGATGATGAGGAGGATCGCGCCTGCGCTGTCGTATTCGTAGCGGTCGATGGCGGTGTTGAGCGTGCCGCCGATGCCGCCCGCACCGACGATCCCGATCACGGCGCTTTCGCGGAAGTTGATGTCGAGCCGGTAGAGCGATAGCCCGATCAGCCGCGGCATCACCTGCGGCTGAATGGCGTAGTTGACCAGCTGCCACCAGCTTGCCCCGGTGGCGCGGATCGCCTCGGCCTGGGCTTCGTCGATGTCCTCAATGTCCTCGGCCAGGAGTTTCGAGATGAAGCCGATGGTGGCGAAGCTGAGCGTCAGGAAGCCTGCAAAGGGGCCGAAGCCGAACATGGCGACCAGAAAGATCGCGATGATCACCTCTTGCAGCGCGCGGCTGACCGCGATGATGCCGCGGCAGATGTAGTAGACCCAGGCCGGGGCGATGTTGCGTGCCGCGCCGATGCCGATGGGAAGGGAAATGGCGATGCCGACGACGGTCGAGGTCAGGGTGATCGTCAGGCTTTCGATCAACCCGTTCGAGATGTCCTTCCAGCGCGAGCTGAAATCGGGTTGCAGGAAGCCGTTGATGAAACGCAGGCCACGCTCGCCGCCCTCGACGATGCGCGCCCAGTTCACCTCGAGGCTGCCCAGCCCGACCACCAGATAGGCCAGCGCGGCGACCGACAGGGCAATCCGCCAGCGTCGGTCGGTCACGATCTGCGGCGGGCGCCGCCAGGTGGTCGGATAAGTCATGCGCTGATCGCCGCCAGTCGGGCCACGGCTTCGGCTTCTGCAGCGCGGTCGGCCTCGCCGTCCTTGCGCATCGCGGTCCAGTCCTCGGCGCCGTAGATCGTGGTCAGAACGCTTTCGGTCAGGGCCTCGGGGGGTCCGTCGAACACCACGCGGCCGGCGCGCAAGCCGATGATGCGCTGCATGAACTGCTGCGCCAGCGGCACGTCATGGATGTTGACGATGGCCGGCAGGCCGCGTTCGGCGCAGATCTCGGTCAGAAGGCGCATGATCTGGCGGCTGGTCTTGGGGTCAAGGCTGGCGGTGGGTTCATCGACCAGCAGAAGTTCCGGTTCCTGGCTGAGGGCGCGGGCGATGCCCACCCGCTGCCGCTGCCCGCCCGACAGCGCATCGGCGCGCTTGTCGGCGTGCTCCATGAGGCCCACGCGGTCGAGCAGACGATAGGCGCGCTCGATGTCGGCGGGCGGGAAGCGGCGGGTGAAGCTTTGCCAGAAGGACACATAGCCCAGCCGACCCGACAGCACGTTCTCCATCACCGTCAGCCGCTCGACCAGCGCATATTCCTGAAAGATCATGCCGATCCGCCGCCGCTCGCGCCGCAAGGCGCGCGGCGCAAGCCCGGTCAGTTCGGTGCCCGACAGGGTGATCTTTCCGCTCGTCGGCTCCACCAGCCGGTTGATGCAGCGGATCAGCGTCGATTTCCCGGCCCCCGAGGGCCCGATCAGACCCGCGACCTGCCCCTTGGGGAAGGTCAGGTTGACATCCGCCAGCGCCTTGTCCCCCGTGCGATAGGTCTTGGTCAGGTCGGTCAACGTCAGCATCGGGCATCCTTCGGGCGCAAACGAAATGCGGGCGGAGGATGCCGCCCGCATCCGGTCATGTCAGTCGATCATTCGCAGGCGTAGGAAACGCCGGTGGCCTCGTCGATCTGACGGATGACCGCCCAGTTGTCCTTGAAGGTGATCGGGATGAACTGCTCTTCGCCCGACTTGCCGAATTCGGCCGCCAGCGACGAGCCTTCCCACTTGAAGCTGAAGAAGCCTTCCTTGATCTTCTCCTGCAATTCGGGCGTCAGGTTGTGCGCCACGCCGTAGCCGGTGGTCGGGAAGGTCTCGGACTTGTAGATCGAGACCACCTGATCGGCCTTGATCACGTCGCGCTCGATCATCCGGGTCATCACCGAGTTGGCGATGGCGGCGGCGGGGTAATCCTTGTTCGCCACGCCGAGGATCGAGTTGTCGTGCTTGCCCGAGAAGACCGGCTCGAAATCCTTGCCCGCTTCCAGGCCATAGACCGATTTCAGAAGGGCCGAGGGCGCCTTGTAGCCCGAGTTCGAGGTCTCGGCGGTGAAGGCCAGCTTCTTGCCCTTCAGGTCCTCGGGCTTCTCGATGCCCGAACCGGGATAGGTGATGATCTCCATCTCATAGCCGAAAGAGCCATCCTTGGCGGCCATCATGGCGAAGGGCCGGAAGCCGGCGCAGGCCACGGCCAGCGGGTTCGATCCGGTGTTGAAGCCCGCGATATGCAGACGGCCCGCGCGCATCGCCTCGATCTGGGCGGCGTTCGAGTCGACCGGGAAGAACTGCACCTTCTTGCCGGTCACGGTTTCCATATGGGCGATGAAGTCCTTCCAGGCCTCGGCATAGACTGCCGGATCCTCGACAGGGGTATAGGCGAAGATCAGCGTCTCGGGATCGACAAGCTGCGCCGGATCGGTCGGAATGTCGGCGATCATGTCGCCGTCCGCATCCGTGTAGCGGGCGTCAAGCTTGAATTCTGCCAGCGCCGGGAAGGCAAGGCAGACCAGAGCGGTTGCGGACAACAGATTGCGCAGCAGGAGCGACTCCTAATGGCGGTGATCTAGTTGCAGCTAATCAATAACCGTGACAGTTGTGCGACAGCAGCGGACCTGTTGCAGGCGGGGGAACGGATGCGCTTGTCTGCAGTGTGCACCGCGCTTCGGGACAGTATCGAGAACCGTCTTCTCGCCATTGGCTTTACTGCTGCCGCTTCACGGCCCGACTGCAATGGCAGGCGTCAGAGCTCGCTTCAGTGAAAGCTCGCCTGAAACGTCGTCGCGGTCAGCGAGACATGCTTGTCCAGCGGGGGATGCAGCTCGAACGCCTTCGGCTCGCGCGAGAAATTCCACAGCCGGAACAGGCATCATTCCGACCGCCGCTCCTCCGCCACCGCGAGCTCGTTACGGGTGATGTGGAAGGGCGTGCGCTCCCATCCGTTCGTCGTCTTGACCTCGATCAGTCGCGCCCGCCCGTCCGGGGCGAAACTGGCGATGTCATATCCCGCGCCATCGCCATCCTCCTCTGACACCCAGCGCACCTTGCGCGCCAGATCGTCCCGTCCCGCCGCGCGCAGGGACGCCCGTTCATGCGCCAGCACGCGCTCCTCCCCCGCACGGCCGAGCGCGCGGTTGTGCTCGTCCCGGCCTGCCACATCGAACCTCCGAGCGATCTGCAGCATCTGGTCCAGCTCCTGCGGGGGCGGCTGGTTCGACATCGTGGGCGGCGGCCCGATCCAGATCTGCGCCGCATCGTGAAGGCCGGTGGCAGGCTGCAGCCCCGGTTGGCGCCCAAGCCAGGCCGGGTTCCGCGCCAGCCACCGCGCCACGGCATCCACCAGGGTCATCTGGAAGTTGAACGCGGGCTTGTAGCCGGGGATCCATTCCTCTCCGAGCCCCTTCAGCACCGCGCTGATGTTCTGGTGCTTGAACTCGACGGACCCTTCGGACCGCTCGTTCAGCAGCGGCAGCAGCGCGCGGCGATGCTCGGCCTTGCTGTAGGGTCGCCCCGCGACATCATCGGCCAGCATCGCGAAATAATCCGCGACGATCAGGTCGTTCTCATCATCCGTCCAGGGTCCGTTCGACATTGCGTCAGGCTATGGTCACGAAGTCTGTTTGTCATCAGAGACTTCCGGCAGGGTTTTCAGTGGTGGCGTTGGTTCTCCCGCACTACCGCGCTGACTGGGCAACTGCCACCACGGAGCCAAGCATTTGGCCGCACTGCGCCTTCGTGCCAGTCTCCGCCAGCGAGTGATCTCGCGAATGAGACGACCCTGTGAACGCGGCAGCCTGTCAGTTCTCATCAGGTTGTTCACCCTTTGGAGTGGGGACAGGCCGTTGAGAGCGGAGAGTGGTCTTGATCGGTTGAACCAGTCAAGCCAGCGGGGCAGGTCGTTATTTCAGGCGGTTGAGGAAGGATGGGCCAGTCCGTAGGCCCATTCGCGCAGCAGGGTCTGGATGAACCTCTCGGCCTTGCCGTTGGTCTTGGGGGTGTAGGGCCGGGTGAAGATGTGGCGGATGGCGAGCATCCTCAGCGCCTTGGCGAAGCGGCCGGAGCGGTAGGCCGATCCGTTGTCGGTCATCACCCGTTCGGCCTGGATGCTCTGGGTGCGGAACCAGCGCAGCGCGCGCAAGAGAAAGCCCGTGGTGGTGTCGCGGCGCTCGTCGCCCAGTGCCTCGACATAGGCCAGGCGTGTCGCGTCATCGACCGCGACATGCACGAAGTCCCAGCCTGCACCGCGGTTGCGGCAGCCAGCCCGCGTGCCGGTGATGCGGTGGCCGGGCTGGTCGAAGCGGCCCAACTTCTTGATATCGAGGTGGATCAGCTCGTCCGGCCGCGCGCGCTGGTAACGGCGCACCGGTTCGGGCGGGTCGAGCTGCGCCAGCCGGCCCAGCCCCGCGCGCTTCAGCCAACGCGCTACGGTGGACCGTGCCAGCCCGAGCGTCGCGGCAATCGCCGCCCCGGTCATCCGCAAGGTCCGGCGCAGATGCAGGATCAGCTTCACACTCGACTCTGCCAGC
>JBKBRG010000046.1:0-10621 GCA_046292325.1 Tabrizicola sp. | reverse complement strand
GATCCACGATGTCGGGGTCTCGGTCTGGCTGAAGGCGGACCTCGACCTTCTGTGGCAGCGCGTAAGGCACAAGACGACGCGGCCGCTTCTGCGCACCCCCAACCCGCGCGAGACGCTGCGCACGCTTTACGAGGCGCGCCAGCCGTTCTATGCGCTGGCCGACATCATCGTGGAAAGCCAGCCCGACAAGTCCGTCGAGGATATGGCCAGGCGGGTGCGCGAGGCGCTGAAGTCGCGACCGGATGTGCTGGAGGACGCAAGTTGAACAGGGTTGCGGTGGAGCTGGGGGACCGGTCCTACGAGGTGCGGATCGGTCCCGGCCTGATCGCGCGGGCGGGGGAGGAGATCGCGCCTTTGCTTCGTCGGCCCCGCGTGGCCATCGTCACCGAGGAAACCGTCGCCGCCCGCCACCTGCCCGCCCTGACCGAGGCACTTGCAGGCGCGGGCATTGCCACGTCCGCGCTGGCCCTGCCGCCGGGCGAGGGGACGAAGAACTGGGAGAACCTCGCCCGCTGCACCGAATGGCTGCTGGACCAGAAGGTCGAACGCCGCGACGTGGTGCTGGCCTTCGGCGGCGGGGTGATCGGCGATCTCGTGGGCTTTTCCGCCGCGATCCTGCGGCGCGGCGTGCGCTTCGTGCAGCTGCCGACGACGCTTCTGGCGCAGGTGGACAGTTCGGTCGGCGGCAAGACCGGGATCAACACCGCCCAGGGCAAGAACCTGGTCGGCGCCTTCCACCAGCCCAGCCTCGTGCTCGCCGACATCTCCGTGCTCGAAACGCTGCCCGACCGCGACTTTCTCTCGGGCTATGGCGAGGTGGTGAAATACGGCCTTCTCGGGGATGCCGCCTTCTTCGACTGGCTGGAACGCGAGGGCCCCGCGATCCGGGCGGGCGATGCGGCCGCACGGCTGCGCGCGGTGACGCGCTCGGTCGAGATGAAGGCGGGGATCGTTTCGCGTGACGAAACAGAGGAAGGCGAACGCGCGCTGCTGAACCTTGGCCACACCTTCTGTCATGCGCTGGAAAAGGCCACCGGCTATTCCGACCGGCTTCTGCATGGCGAGGGCGTGGCGATCGGCTGTGCGCTGGCCTTCGCGCTGTCGGCGCGGCTGGGCCTGTGCAGCCAGGAGGAACCTTCCCGGGTCCGGGCGCATCTGGCGGCGATGGGGATGAAGGTCGATCTTGCGGACATTCCGGGCGATCTGCCGGGGGCCGAGGCGCTGATCGCGCTGATGGGGCAGGACAAGAAGGTGGTCGACGGCCGGCTGCGGTTCATCCTCGCGCGCGGGATCGGCCGGGCCTTCGTGGCCGAGGACATCCCGACCGAGGCCGTGCGCGCGGTGCTGGAGGACGCCCTCGCCGGGCGCCGCCCGACCTGACCGCCGCCCGACCTGACCGCCGTCAGAACAACAGCTTGTAGACGTTGCCGTTGGTGTCGCTGGCCTGGCCCGACCCGCTGGCGGTGCCCGACCCGATGACGAAGGTGCCCTGCACCCGGGTGCCGTCGTCGCAGACCGCATAGATCTCGCCATTGTTCACACCCGCGACGGTTTCCCGCTTGGTGCCAACCTCGCCGCCGGTCTTCTTCAGCGTCAGGGCCATGCCCTGCGAGTTGGAGACCACCCGCGGGGTCAGCGAGGACCAGGTCCCGGTGCACTTGCCGCGTTCGGGCAGGCGGAAGGTCAGCGGGCCCGAGGTGCCGTTGGTGTTCTTCGCCACGGCCCGGATGACCAGGGTCGGATCGGCCTCGGCGATCTCGCCCGACAGCGGGTATAGCTGCATGGTGCTGGTCGCATTGGCGCAGGCGGCCAGCGGCAGGATCAGGGCCGGTGCCAGACGGCGGGCCAGGGAGGGCGACCGCGGGTGCGACGGGATCGGGTCAGGGGTCATGGGCGAAGGCGTCTCTGCTCGGCCGTTACCGGCGCATCTTCGTTGCGTAGCTGGCCGGGACCGGCGCGGCGCGCCTCGCCCGACGAGCGCGTCTATGAAGCGAAACCTTGCCTCTGTCCAGCCCGTTGCCGGGCCGGTCACGCGGGCGCGATGGCCATGTGGGAATCCTGCACGGCAAAGCGCAGGAAGGATCGCAGCGAGGTCAGCGCCCGGTTGCCGGGACCCTTCAGCGGGCTAAGCCCCGGATGCCAGGCGCCGCCCTGGTGGTTGAGGATCGACCCCGGCATGTGCCGCATCAACCCGATGATCGTGTCGGCGATGATCTCGCTGGCCATCGGGCCCAGGTGCTCGCCCCGGCCGTGGTGCCGCGCCTCGGCCAGCACATAAAGCCAGGCCGGCGTCTCGGCCAGCATGCCCAGGTCCTCGGCCAGTTCGCGCAAGCCCTTCGTGCCCGGCAGGCTTTCCGGCAGGGCGGCGCGCAGCTGGTCTTCGTCCAGCGCCTCCAGGCCGCAGGCCCCGGCAAGCGCCTGGCCAAAGGCGATCCGGCGCTGGAAGCCGCGCATCAGGTTGCGGAACAGGATCGAGCCGTGGGCCGCGATCTCCGAAGTCCCCATCGTGTTCAGCATTTCGGGCGCGAAGGTCAGGTCGATCTGCTCGGCCCCGGCCGGATGCGACACCGGAGCGGTCGCGGGCGTCGGAGACCGGGTCATCCGGTTCCAGTCGATGACCCAGTGGTCGGGCAGTTGCAGCGTCTCGGCCAGGCCCGGCTGTCCCATGTTGCGCTGGGTGGTGAACTCGAAGAGGTGCTGAAGCTTCGCCCCCGCGCGGTCGAACCGTCCGCCGCGTCCGAAGTTCCGGTTGAAGTCGTAGGTGGCGCCGACCATCGAATGTCCGAAGCGGAAGGCGGCGGTGGTGAACTCCAGCGGCACGAGGCGCGGGGCAGGCAGCTTCTGCGCCCGGTCGGCAAGCGGTGTCCGCAGGCTGTCCGGCGACAGCAGCTTGGCCAGGAAATCGTGCAGGATCAGCCAGTGGTAGTGCAGCGTGACCAGTTGCCGGGCCCGGCCGAAGCAGGTCGCCGGATCGGGCGTATCGGGTTCCAGTGCCGCGACGGCCTTGTTGTGGACCAGCATCAGCGCCAGGTGCAGCTGGCTGATGATCAGGTTCTCGTCATTCCTGCGGTCGGCGATCAGCGGCTGGCCGTCCTGCCGCAGGATGTCGGGCGCGCCCGTGTCATGGTGGATGCGCGCAGGGTCGCGGCCCGCGTCGAGAAAGACCTGGTCCGGCTCGCGGCGCGTGCGGCCCAGCCGGAACCGTTTCCCGTCCGCCGCATAGATCGCCCGGATGCCGGGGTCGGCGCTGTCCGGCCCGTCGCCGTAAAGGCTGTCCAGCGCCAGGGGCTCGGCCTGTTCGTTGACGAAGTTCGCCAGGATCACCTCGGGCGATGCCCGCCGCGCGCGGTCCAGTCCGGGCGGCAACCCGGTGTCGATCACGCCGGTGCCTTCGGGCGGCGCGGCCAGCGTGACCACATCGCCCACCGGGGCCGAGATGTCGTGGTTCACGAACTGGCCGAAGTAGGTATAGACCGGCGCCAGCCGCATCGGCAGCACCTGCGGCGCGGACAGGGCGCTGCGGCTGTCCTTCTCGAAGGCCCGGAGCCGCCGGAAGGTTTCGGCCGGGGTGGTGCCGCGAAAGCAGCCGACATCGTCCCGCCGGGCCAGATCGGGGAACAGGTAGCAGTAGCCCGACTGCGAAGCCCCTGCCGCCTCGGTTCGGGGTGGCGCGGGCGACGGGCCGAACAGGCTGTGCGGGGTCGAGATCGGCGGCATGGCGGCCTCGCGGTCAGAAGGGTTCGGGCAGGGCAAGGGGGGGCAGGTCGGGACAGAGACGGGCAAAACGCGGGCAAAGGGTCCGACCCCGCATCGCGCAAAGGCCGGGCACGAGAACCCGAACCGCGGGCAGCGGGTCGCCCGGAAGGGTCAACTCGACTGCCAGGGCGCGATGGCCAAGCGCGGTCAGGCGCTCCAGCAGCGCCGGCATCTCCAGCGAAGACGCCGGCCTTGCCGGTTCCGACCGGAACTGCGGCTGGTCGGTCAGCGAGGCGGCTTCCAGCCAGGCGGCGGCTTCCGGATCGCCAGCCGCGCGGGCATGGTCGAGGCTGACTTCCGTCTGCACCATCTCGGTCACCGCGGCGAGCGCGGCATCCTCCAGCACCGGGCGCGCCGCCGATCCGATGGCGACCGCGCGCCCGTCCGGATCGGCGGCCACCGCCACCACCACCGGCAGGCCGATGTCGCTGGTGATCTCGATCAGCCGGGTGGTCCGGGCGCGCTGGTGCAGCCACCAGAAAAGCCTGGGCTGGTGCGCGTCGATGATCTCGGTCGCCAAGGCGCTGCCGGGGCGCCGCCCGTGCCACCACAGCGCCACCGCGTCGCGTTCCACACATTCCCACAGGCCCCGCGCCACGGCACTGTCGCGATCGGGGCCGACCGCGCAGCCGGTGGAACCGGCATCCTCGAGCAGCGTCTCGCCCAGGACGGCCGCGCAGTCGAGATAGACCTGCTGCGCCGGCACCTCGACGGTCGCGCCGCTGACCAGGTCGGTCGCGGCGGCAACGGCGATCCCGTCGCGCCGCGGCAGGCGGCGCAGGTCGGACTGGTGGTATTGCGCCAGGCTCGCGCGCAGTTCCAGCGCCTCGGCCCCGGCGGCCAGCATCGCCTGCTGCGGGGTCAGACCGCGCCCGGCCGGCAGGCGTGGCTTGAGGCCGGTCACCCCGTCGTCTATCGGCAGCGCGACGGCCAGGAACAGGGGCGCATCGGGCTCGTCCAGGGCCAGAATGTGGAAATCATCGGCCAGGGCGCGCGCCATCCGCGCGATCAGCTCGGCTGGATTTTGCTTCATGGGCGCATTCAAGGCAGGATGACCGGCGGGATCAAGGACGGAATCGGACCGCCTCGGCGCATTTCACGCTGGCATCACGAACCGGCGGAATAGTGGATCCCGGACACGCGGCGGTGGCGGCCAGGGCAGAGGGAGCGACAGAGGAATGGTGGGGTTCTTCAATCTGAAAAGCAATTCGATCGCCGACCAGGAAGAGACCGGCGAGGCGATCATCCGGGTCGCGAAAAGCGTGTTCAAGGACACGCCGAACTCGGAGTGGAAGAAATTCAACGACGACACGCGCGGCTGGCTGCATGCCAACGGGTACCGCTACGACGGGCCGGGCGCCGGTCCGAACGGCGAGATCCCCGACAGCGTCCAGATCGTGCCGGTCTACGACACGCCGAACCGGATGCATGTCCGCATCCCCTCGGCCGATGTCCTCAGGACCCCGCCGGATGTGGTGGACGAACCTTCCTACGGCAACAGCAAGTCCACCCGGTTCAAGGTGCTGCTGGCCCGCTATTTCATGCGGCACTGCCGATAGGCGGCGGGTCCGGGCTCAGGCGGCCTCCACCGCCATGGACCGGGCCATGCGGATGCCCTTCTGCAAGGACAGCCGGCCCTCGGGCCAGTTGATCGGCAGGGTCTCCAGCACCCAGGCTTCCAGCTCTTCCTCTGTCGGAGGGGTTGCGCCTTCCCACATCTGCGCCGCGATCCGGCGGAAGGTCCGGTAGGCGCGGGCCGCCTCCTCTGCCCGGCCGAGATGCGCATAGGAGGCCACCGCCCAGACCCCCAGGTCGGGAAAGCCGTCGGGGCATTTCTCGACCGTGGCGACGGTCGTCTCGTGGTCGCCCGCCATGAAATGGATGCCGGCCAGGTAGGCGATGTAATATTCCGGATAGATCGGGTTCAGCCGCAGGGCCTGCTGGGCGAGGTCCTTCGCCAGATCGACATGGCCCAGGAATCCCAGCCCGCTGGCTGCCGCGATCAGCGTTTCGGCATCGTTCGGGTTCATGTCCACCGCCAGCCGGAAATGCGAGTTGGCCCGTTCCGGCGACCGCGCGATGGCCCAGTTCCAGGCCATGCTGATATGGCAGCGCGGGTCATAGGGGTCCAGCGCGATGGCCTCGCGCGCGTGGCGGAAGGCGGCGGCGCAATCGGCCTTGCGGTTGGGATAGCCCGGCCGGACCATGCAGCGCGTGCTCAGAACCTGCGCCAGGCTCGCATGGCAGCTGGCAAGGCCCGGATCCAGTTCGATCGCCTTCAGGAACAGCGCCTCGGCCTCGGCGTCGGCCTCTGCCGACCACAGCCGCGACAGCTGGTGCCCCTTCAGCCACAGGTCATAAGCCACCGGGTTGCCTGGGGTGGACCGGGCATGGCGCAAGAGCGTGATGTGGTTGACCTGGCTGGCCAGGTTCGCCGCGACGGCGCCCGCGACGGACGAGCTGACCTCCTGCAACTCGTGCTCGGCCACCGGGTAGAGTTCGGACCAGACCTCGCTGCCGTCGCGGCAGTCGATCAGGGTAACGAACAGCTTGCCGCTGCCCGTGCGCCAGTCCAGCACGCAGTCCACCGCGAAATCGGCATCAATCACCTGACCGACGGCGGTGAAGTCCACGGCCGTGGTCGAGTCGAAGCCGCTCGACGGCCAGGGGATCACGATCCAGCAGCGGAACCGCGACAGGCAGGACTTGGCCAGGAAGGCAAAGCCCTCGCCGAGGTAGTCCTTGCTGTTGTCGATGTAGCGGGTCAGCGGCGGGCGGATGGTGATGCGCGGCGGGCCGCTGCGCCTCGGGGGGGCTGCGGGGGCGGGCGGCGGCGCGGCAGCCCGCTGAAGCGAGACCTCGCCGCTCTTGATCGCGACGAGCAGCGCATTCGACGCCTCGCTCGGCTCGCTGTCCAGCTCTTCGGCCAGCGCCTGTTCCAGCAGCGCATATTGCCGCAAGGCCGCCGACTGGTCGCCGCGCTGGGCGTGGAACCGCATGATGAACTGGTGCGCAAGCTCGTGGCTGGGTTCGACCCGGACCAGTTCCTCGGCGATGCGGGTATCGGTGAAGGCATTGGCCGCGATCAGCCGTTCCAGCTGGTCGGTCAGGGCCGAGGTCAGCATCGACCTCAGCTGCGACCGTTCGATCTGCAACCAGGCCTCGAAAACCGGCGCGCTGGGCTGGGCCGGGCCGAAGAGTTCCCCCTGCCAGAGCGCCGCCGCCGCGAGCAGCGCATTCTGGTCATGCACCGCCGTCGCGATCAGCTCGCGGAACCGGCGCACGTCCAGGTCGAAGGCCGACGCCTTCAGGCCGACGGAAAAGCGGTCGGCCTCGACCACATCCTCGTCCTCCGGGCCCAGCACCTCCTTCAGCTCGCGCAGCGCCTGCCGCAGGCTGGAGCGTGCCAGCGATTCGGGCGCGGGGTCCCAGAGCAGCGAGGCGAGCTGCTCGCGGTTCATCCGCTGCCCGGGCGACAGCAGCAGAAGTCCCAGAAGCAGCCGCGTCTTCCGCGTCCGGAACGCCAGTTCCTCTCCGGTTGCGACACGCGCAACCCGGCAGGCACCGAGGAGATCTACCTGGAAGCGAAACATGCGTGACCGTTCGGGATTACAGAGGTTAACGATGCACAGAGACACGCGGCCTTTCAACAGACGACGCCGGGGAAATCCACCCCAATCCGGCGGTGTGGCGCCGGCGCTGCCCGGCGCGGTGCGGATTTGGCGCCGGTGTCGCGGGAAAATCACGCCGGTGCGCCAGAGCTTGCCCTTTCCCGTGTCGCGATGCGGTGAAGGGGCCGTGCGGTTTCGGACGGATCCGGTCGCACGGCGATCGGGATGAAGACCCGCTTCGCGACCGGCGTCAGACCGGTGCCGGCCGCGGCGCTCAGCCGGTCAGGAAAGGCGCGGCCCGCATCGTCGCGGGCACCGGCACCCCCATCCGCGTCAGGATGGACGGGGCCAGCGCCAGCTGGTCCAGCACCTGATCTTCCGGCGGCAACGGGCTTTGCCCGAAATAGTAGAAGGCGAAATCGCGCTGCTCCTCGCCCGTCCCGCCATGATGGCCGCGCGCGTCCTGGCCGTGGTCGGCGGTGACGATCACCTCGTATCCCGCCTGCCGCCAGCGGTGGATGAAGGGGGCCAGCACCGCATCGAGCTGGCCGCAGGCGTGGTCCATCTCGACGCAGTCATGGAAGAAGCGGTGCCCCATGCTGTCCAGCGTGCAGCTGTGCAGGATGCCGTAGTCGATGCCCTTGACCTCGCAAAGCCGCGTCAGCGTGCCGAAGAGATCGTAGTCCGAGGGCGTCATCTGGTTGGCGTGCCCGTAGCCGTGCATGGTGTGGAACCGGCCATGGGTGATGGGCCCTGCGGGTTCGTCATATTCGATGTCGCGCACCACGTCGAAGGGCGCGCGGTTGAAGAACTCGGACCAGTAGCTGTGCGTCACGGCCCCGGTCTTGCGGCCAGCCTTGGCCAGTTCGCCGAAGACATCGGGAAACTCCAGCCGCCGGATGTCGGCATTGTCCCAGATCCGGTGCACCTGCGGCGGCAGGCCGGTGTGGATCGAGGCATAGCACGAGGCCGAGGTCGAGGGCAGCACCGACCGCATGCGCCGGACCCGCGCTTCGCCCTGTTCGACCCAGCCCTCGAGGTTGCCGAACAGCCGGCGCCAGTTGCGCCAGGGCACCCCGTCAAGGATGATGAGCAGAAGCCTGGTCATCTGGTTCCGAGCCTCCTTGTGCGTCTCGGGCCTTCCGTCGGTGGCAGCCCCCCGCGAGGCGGGGCGCAGTCCGACGACGGGCGGCGGTTCAATTTCCAGCGCTTTCCATCCTGCGGTGCGCGATCACCTGTTCCAGCCAGCCCAGCTCCATCTCGGGCACCGAGGACAGCAGAAGATCCGTATAATCGTCGAACGGCGGCGTCAGCACGTCGGACTTCTGGCCATAGCGCACCACCGCCCCCTTGAACATCACCGCGATCTTGTCGGAAATGGCCTTCACCGTGGCCAGGTCATGCGTGATGAACAGATAGGCCACATGTTCCTGCGCCTGGAGGTTCAGCAGCAGCTTCAGGATTCCGTCCGCCACCAGCGGGTCCAGCGCGCTTGTCACCTCGTCGCAGATGATGAGCTTCGGCTTCGCCGCCAGCGCCCGCGCGATGCAGACCCGCTGCTTCTGGCCCCCCGACAGTTCCGCCGGATAGCGGTCGGCAAAGCCCTTGCCCATCTCGATCTGGTCCAAGAGCTCCTGCACCCGACGGTCGCGGTCCGCCCCCTTGAGGCCGAAGTAGAACTCCAGCGGGCGCCCGATGATCGTTCCCACCGTCTGGCGCGGGTTCATCGCGGTGTCGGCCATCTGGTAGATCATCTGGATCTCGCGCAGGTCGTCCTTCGTCCGACCGGCCAGATCCGCCGACAATTCGCGCCCGGCAAAGGTGATCCGGCCCTGGGACGGCGGCAACAGCCCGGTGATCGCCCGCGCCAGCGTGGATTTCCCGGACCCGGATTCGCCCACCACCGCCAGCGTCTGGCCCGCCGGCAGATCGACCGAGACATTCTTCAGCACGTCGAAGTTGGTGCCCCGATAGCGGGCCGTGACGTTCTGCACCTGAAGGACCGGCGGGGCAGGGGGCTTTTCGGCATGGTCGAGGCCGCGGACCGAAACCAGCGCCTTCGTGTAGTCCTGCGCCGGGCGATGGATGATCTGCCCGGTCTCGCCCAGTTCGACCATCCGGCCGTGGCGCAGCACCATGATCTCGTCGGCGACCTGCGCCACCACCGCCAGGTCATGCGTGATGTACAAGGCCGCCACCCCGGTGTCCCGGATCGCCTCCTTGATCGCGGCCAGCACGTCGATCTGCGTGGTCACGTCCAGCGCGGTGGTGGGCTCGTCGAAGATCACCAGGTCCGGCTTCGGGCAGAGCGCCATCGCCGTCATGCAGCGCTGCAACTGCCCGCCCGAGACCTGGTGCGGATAGCGGTTGCCGATCGTGTCCGGGTTCGGCAGGCCGAGCTTGCGGAACAGCCCCCGCGCCCTGGTCTCGGCCTCGGCCTTGCTGCACAGCCCGTGGCTCAGGCAGGTCTCGATCACCTGCTCCATGATCTGCTTGGCCGGGTTGAAGCTGGCGGCGGCCGATTGCGAGACATAGGTCACCTCGCGCCCCCGCAGGGACCGCAGCGCCTTGGCACCGGCCAGCCGGATCTCGCGCCCGTTCAGATGGATCGTCCCCCCCGTCAGCCGGACGCCGCCCCGCCCGTAGGCCATGGCGCTGAGGCCGATGGTGGACTTGCCCGCCCCGGATTCGCCGATCAGCCCCAGCACGCGGCCCCTCTCCAGCGTCAGGTCCACGCCATGGACCAGCGTCACGGTCTTCGGCGGCTCTCCCGGCGGATAGGTGGTGGCCTCGATCACCAGGCCCTTGATCTGCAACAGGGGGTCAGCCACCGCGCCCTCCCTTCAGGCTCGAGGTCCGGGTCAGGATCCAGTCGGCGACCAGGTTCACGCTGATCGCCAGCGCGGCGATGGCGGCGGCGGGCAGCAGCGCCGCCGACTTGCCGTAGATCAGGCCGTCCTTGTTCTCCTTCACCATGCCGCCCCAGTCCGCGAGCGGCGGCTGGATGCCAAGCCCGAGGAACGAGAGCGTCGAGATGAACAGGACCGCGAAGATGAAGCGCAGGCCGAACTCGGCGACCAGCGGCGACAGCGCATTGGGCAGGATCTCGCGGAAGATGATCCAGCCGCCCTTCTCGCCCCGCAGCCGCGCGGCCTCGACATAGTCCATCACCGCGATGTCCACCGCGACCGCGCGGCTCAGCCGGAAGACGCGGGTCGAATCGAGGATGCCCATGACCAGGATCAGCACGGTCA
>JBKBRG010000045.1:0-10764 GCA_046292325.1 Tabrizicola sp. | reverse complement strand
AAAGCGCCGGTGCCCCGCCTGGCCCGTGTTCGAGAAGGATCAACCGCCGCCCCCTGCTGCCCTGCCCCGAGATAGGCCGATCCCGCGCCCCGCGCCAGAGGCTTTCCCGACGCGGAACGCGGGCTTTGCGACCCGGCGTTTGCCCCTTGCGCCCCCTTGGCTTCTGTCTATAACGCCCGACAATTTGCGACATGGATGGGGGCAGACATGCCGAAGCGGACCGATATCAAGTCGATCATGATCATCGGCGCGGGCCCCATCGTCATTGGCCAGGCCTGCGAGTTCGACTATTCCGGCGCCCAGGCCTGCAAGGCCCTGCGCGAGGAGGGCTATCGCGTCATCCTGGTCAACTCGAACCCCGCGACGATCATGACCGACCCCGGTCTGGCGGATGCGACCTACATCGAGCCGATCACCCCCGAAGTCGTCGCCAAGATCATCGAGAAGGAACGCCCCGACGCGCTTCTGCCCACCATGGGCGGGCAGACGGGCCTGAACACCGCCCTGGCGCTGGCCGACATGGGCGTGTTGGAAAAGTTCAAGGTGGAACTGATCGGCGCCAAGCGCGAAGCCATAGAAATGGCAGAAGATCGCAAGTTGTTCCGCGAGGCGATGGAGCGGATCGGTCTGGAGAACCCCAAGGCCACCATCGTCGCGGCCCCGAAACTTGCGTCGGGCAAGTATGACATTGCCGCCGGCCTGAAGCAGGCGATGGACGCGCTCGACTACGTCGGCCTTCCCGCCATCATCCGGCCCGCCTTCACCCTCGGCGGCACCGGCGGCGGCGTGGCCTACAACCGCGACGACTACGAGGCCATCGTGAAGTCGGGGCTGGAGGCCAGCCCGGTCGCGCAGGTGCTGGTGGACGAAAGCCTGCTCGGCTGGAAGGAATACGAGATGGAGGTCGTCCGCGACAAGGCGGACAACGCGATCATCGTCTGCTCGATCGAGAACGTCGATCCGATGGGCGTCCACACCGGCGATTCCATCACCGTGGCCCCTGCGCTGACGCTGACCGACAAGGAATACCAGATCATGCGCAACGGCAGCATCGCCGTGCTGCGCGAGATCGGCGTCGAAACCGGCGGGTCGAACGTGCAATGGGCGATCAACCCGAAGGACGGCCGGATGGTGGTGATCGAGATGAACCCGCGGGTCTCGCGGTCCTCGGCGCTGGCCTCGAAGGCCACGGGCTTCCCCATCGCCAAGATCGCCGCCAAGCTGGCCGTGGGTTACACGCTGGACGAGCTGGACAACGACATCACCAGGGTCACGCCCGCCTCGTTCGAACCCTCGATCGACTATGTCGTGACCAAGATCCCGCGCTTTGCCTTCGAGAAGTTCCCGGGAAGCGAACCCAACCTCACCACCGCGATGAAATCGGTGGGCGAGGCCATGGCCATCGGCCGCACCATCCACGAATCGATGCAGAAGGCGCTGGCGAGCCTGGAAACCGGCCTGACCGGCTTTGACGAGATCGCCATCCCGGGCGCCCCCGACAAGGCCTCTATCGTCAAGGCGCTTGGCCAGGCCACCCCCGACCGGCTGCGCGTCATCGCGCAGGCCATGCGGCATGGGCTGACCAACGACGAGATCCAGGCCGTCACCGCCTTCGACCCCTGGTTCCTCGCGCGGATCCGCGAAATCATCGACACCGAGGCCCGCATCCGCAAGGAGGGCCTGCCCGTCACCGCCGACGCCCTGCGCAAGCTGAAGATGATGGGCTTCACCGATGTCCGGCTGGCGAAGCTCACCGGGCGCGACGAGGCGCAGGTGCGCCGCGCCCGCCGCAACCTCGGCGTGACCGCCGTGTTCAAGCGCATCGACACCTGCGCCGCCGAGTTCGAGGCCCAGACGCCCTACATGTATTCCACCTACGAGGTCCCCGCGATGGGCGAGGTGGAATGCGAATCCCGCCCCACGGCCGCGAAGAAGGTCGTCATCCTCGGCGGCGGCCCGAACCGGATCGGTCAGGGGATCGAATTCGACTACTGCTGCTGCCACGCCTGCTTTGCGCTGACCGCCGCGGGCTACGAGACCATCATGGTCAACTGCAACCCCGAGACGGTCTCGACCGACTACGACACCTCCGACCGCCTGTATTTCGAGCCGCTGACCCTGGAGCACGTCCTCGAAATCCTGCGGGTCGAACAGGAAAACGGCACGCTGCACGGCGTCATCGTCCAGTTCGGCGGCCAGACGCCGCTGAAACTGGCCAATGCGCTGCACGCCGAAGGCATCCCGATCCTCGGCACCTCGCCCGATGCCATCGACCTGGCCGAAGACCGCGAGCGGTTCCAGCAACTGCTTCACAAGCTGGGCCTGAAGCAGCCGGTGAACGGCACCGCCCGCAGCCGCGACGAGGCCTTCAAGGTCGCTGCCGAAGTCGGCTACCCCCTTGTCATCCGCCCCTCCTTCGTCCTTGGCGGCCGCGCGATGGAGATCATCCGCGACGACGCCCAGCTGGACCGCTACATCACCACCGCCGTGCAGGTCTCCGGCGACTCGCCTGTCCTTCTCGACTCCTATCTCTCCGGTGCGGTCGAGGTTGACGTGGATGCGCTAAGCGACGGCAAGGCCGTGCATGTCGCTGGAATCATGGAACATATCGAGGAAGCCGGCGTCCACTCCGGCGACTCGGCCTGCTGCCTGCCGCCGCACCAGCTGTCTGCGGAAACGGTCGAGGAGCTGAAACGCCAGACCGTCGTCATGGCCCTCGCCCTCAACGTCGTGGGTCTGATGAACGTGCAGTTCGCCATCAAGGACGGGGTGATCTACGTCCTCGAGGTGAACCCGCGCGCCAGCCGCACCGTGCCCTTCGTCGCCAAGGCGACCGACAGCGCCATTGCCTCGATCGCCGCCCGCCTGATGGCCGGCGAGCCGCTGTCGGCCTTCCCGCAGCGTCCTGCCTACCCCGCCGGCGTCGGCCCCGACACCGACCTGCCCCTGGCCGATCCGTTGACGCTGGCCGATCCGAACACTCCGTGGTTCTCGGTCAAGGAGGCCGTCCTTCCCTTCGCCCGCTTCCCCGGCGTCGATCCGATGCTGGGGCCGGAAATGCGCTCGACCGGCGAGGTGATGGGCTGGGACCGCACCTTCCCGCTGGCCTTCCTCAAGGCGCAGATGGGCGCCGGCACGATGCTGCCGACCGAGGGGCGCGTGTTCCTGTCGGTCAAGGATGCGGACAAGACAGCGGCACTCGCGGCCGCGGCGCGCGACCTTGTGGCGATGGGCTTCACCATCGTCGCCACCAGGGGAACCGCGCAGTGGCTGGCCGCGCAGGGCGTGCCGGCCGAGCCGGTCGCCAAGGTCTATGAGGGCCGCCCGAACATCGTCGATCGGCTGAAGAACAACGAGATTGCCCTGGTGATGAACACGACCGAGGGCAACCAGGCCGTCAGCGACAGCCGCGACATCCGCCGTGTCGCCCTGATGGACAAGATCCCCTATTTCACCACCGCCGCGGCCAGCGTGGCCGCCGTGGCCGCCATGAAGGCGCGCGGCGAAGGCTATGGGGTGCGTCGGTTGCAGGGGTGAAGGGGCCGGGGGCGACCCCGGCGTCCTGTCGGCTGGACCGGGGGTCCCGGCGATCGAGCCCTCGAACCTTGCGCGAAGCGTGCGGACGCGCGTCGGTGGCCGGACCGGGGCAGCGGGTGCGGGTGCGGTCTTGGGCAGCGGATGGGGCCGGTGCGCCTAGCGCAGGTCCATCCGCACATACTGCTTGCGCAGCGCGGCGGGCGATATCCCGTAGCCGGCCCGGAACCGGGCATAGAACTGGGTCAGCGAGCTGAAGCCGCTCTGTTCGGCCACGTCCGAAATGGCGATCGAGCTTTCGACCAGCAGCGCCCGCGCCCGCATCAGCCGCATCCGGTTGATGAACTGCTTCAGGGGCACCTTCATGGTTCGGGAAAACAGCGCCAGCGCATAGTTCTCGTGCAGACCGGTCACCGCCGTCACCTGCGCGTTCAGCAGGGGCTTGTCCAGGTTTTCCAGCACATGGCGCACCATCGCGATGACGTGGCGGACATGGGCCGTGCTCAGCGCGCGGTCGCTGCCGATCTCGTGCAGGGGCTCGCGCAGGAAGTCGAACCCGGCGACGGGCGCGCGGCGGAACAGCGCGTTCAGCTCCATCTTCACGATCTCGGCGCGTTCGAAATCGCCGGATCGGTAGTCGGCATACCAGCGCTGCACCAGATCGGCATTGCACAGCGTGTCCGGCAGGGCGATCATGCCGCGGCCGATCAACGCCGCCTGCAGCGGCATGATGTGGCGCATCTGGAGGAAGCTGTCGAGCGGCAGGTAGATGTTGGCCAGCCGCATCGGGCCGCCGGCCAGCGGCTCCAGCCCGGTCAACTGATGCGGCACCCCCGCCCAGAACAGGACCAGCCGCCCCTCGGGCACGGTCAGGCGCGTGCCGTCGAAGTCATACACCATCCGGACATTCGTCGCGAAGTTCAGCTCGATGTGACCGTGCCAGTGCGGCATGGGCATCAGCTCCGGCTCGAAGATGCGGATGCCAAAGCGGCCGAAGGCGCGGTTGCGCGCGTAGAAATGCCGGTCGTGGTTCGGAACCGGCGTCGGATTGCGCCGCCGTTGCGCCCCGCTGCGGCTGCCGTCCATCCTCGCCCCCCGTGGATCTTGAAAAACCGGAAAAGTTTCTGACGAAATGATATTGTTGCAAGGTGCCGGTCTCCGCAACCATGGGATCGGTCGGACGAGGCGGAAGAAGCCCTGGCCCGACCGGTGAAACATCACCGGATGACCGCGAACAGTCAGCTTTCAAGGGAGGCATGATGCCGATCCATGGCCGGCGCGCCGCGATGGCGGTGCTGCTCGGGAAGCCGTCCGCAGGGGCGCCGCGGGCCGGCTTGCCCGGACGCAAGGGCCGGACCGTCGAACGGGGGCCCGTGGTGTCCGTGCCTGAGACCCCGACCACCGACCATATCCGCCGCCCGGTCAAGGCGGCTTTCGAAATCGCAGCCTAGAGGACCTTCATGCCCAACCCCGTCATCACCTTCATCGGCGCCGGCTCGACCGTGTTCACCAAGAACATCGCCGGCGACATCCTGTCCCGCCCGGCCCTGGCGGGTGCAGAACTCCGCCTGATGGACATCAATCCCGAACGGCTGGAGGAATCCGAGATCATCGTCGGCAAGCTGGCCCAGACCCTGGGCGGCAGGGCATCGGTCAGGACCTACACCAACCAGCGCCGCGCGCTGGACGGGGCGGATTTCGTCGTCGTCTGCTTCCAGATCGGCGGCTATGACCCCTGCACCATCACCGATTTCGAGGTGCCGAAGAAGTTCGGCCTGCGTCAGACCATTGCCGACACCCTGGGCATCGGCGGCATCATGCGCGGCCTGCGCACCGTCCCGCACCTCTGGTCGATCTGCGAGGACATGGCTGAGGTCGCCCCGAACGCGATCATGCTGCAATACGTCAACCCGATGGCGATCAACACCTGGGCCATCGCGGCGAAATATCCGACGATCCGCCAGGTCGGCCTGTGTCATTCGGTCCAGGGGACAGCCTGGGAACTGGCCCGCGACCTGGATATCCCGGTCGAGGAAATCCGCTACCGCGCCGGCGGCATCAATCACATGGCCTTCTACCTGACCTTCGAGCATCGCCAGGCGGACGGGACCTACCGCAACCTCTACCCCGACCTCATCAAGGGCTACCGCGAGGGCCGCTTGCCCAAGCCCTCGCACTGGAATCCGCGCTGCCCGAACAAGGTCCGCTACGAGATGCTGACCCGGCTGGGCTATTTCGTGACGGAATCCTCGGAACATTTCGCCGAATACACGCCCTGGTTCATCAAGCGCGACCGCCCGGACCTGATCGAGAAATTCGGCATCCCGCTGGACGAATACCCCAAGCGCTGCGTCGAACAGATCGCCCGCTGGAAGAAGGAGGCCGAGGCGCTGAAGAACGCCGACACCGTCGAGGTGAAGGAAAGCCACGAATATGCCAGCCAGATCGTGAACTCGGTCGTGACGGGCGAGCCTTCGGTGATCTATGGCAACATTGGCAACCGCGGCTACATCCCGCAACTGCCCGAGGGCTGCGCCGTCGAGGTGCCGGTGCTGGTCGATGCCTCGGGCCTGCAACCGACCGTGGTCCACGACATCCCGCCGCAGCTGATCGCGCTGATGCGCACCAACATCAACGTGCAGGAGCTGACGGTGCAGGCGCTGCTGACGGAAAACCCCGACCACATCTACCACGCCGCGATGCTCGATCCCCACACCGGGGCCGAACTGGACCTCGACCAGATCTGGCAGCTCACTTCCGAGCTGTTGCAGGCGCACGGTGACTGGCTGCCGGAATGGGCCCGCGTGCCGGTCCGCAAGGCCGGCTGATCCATCGCCGGCCCCGGCGCATCCCTGGGTGCGAGGGGCGCGACGGCCGCGAGGCGCGCCGCGACCCGCCGGCCTTGGATCATGTGCAGCGCAAGTCCGGTCAGGCCGCGATCACCGGGAACGCGGATCCTGTGAACCGCGCCGGGCGGCACGGCCCCCCGGTCGCCGCCGTCCGCTCGCCTGCGTAGGTCCGGGCCATGCCGGACAAGCAGCCTTGCCCCCCGGCGCACCGAGCGGAGATGGGCAGCCGCGCATGGACGCCGCTTCTCGGGTCAGCACCAGGTCGCGGCCCAGCGGCTGATCAGCTGGCCTTGCAGACGCCGGGCGCGCCTGGTCCAGGCGGCCGAACCTTCCGGGCCTTCGCGCAGCGCCACCGGCACCGCGTCGCGCCGGGCCGGATCGCCCGAGAAGATGGCGAACACCAGTTCGCGCCCGCCCGCCGGCGGCACCACATGGCCGGCCAGGCCCGAGACGAAGTTCAGCGTCCCCGACTTGGCCAGCACCTTCACCTTGTGGCCCTTGATCTCCTTGCCCGCGTCGTCCTTCATCCCCATGTCGCGCAGGATCGGCTTCATCCCGCGCGCCGTCACCCGCGACCGCCCGCCCAGACCGGAATGGTCGTGCAGGTCCACCTTCACCCCGAAGGCCGCCGCCACCCAGTCCGACATCGCCCGGGCCGAGGCGTCCAGCGTGGACAGGCCCGAGGCCGCCAGCCCCACGCATTCCGCCGTCAGGTTGGTGGAAAACTTCAGCATGTCGCGCAGCACGACCGAGAGCGGCTCGCTTTCAACCCGCCCCAGCTCCTGGCCCGCCGGCAGGGCCGCACTGCGTTCCCCCGCCTCCAGCCGGATGCACTGCGCGCGCGCCAGGGTGCGGAACACCTCGGCCACATAGGCGCCGGGGTCGCGCACCGGCAACCAGCGGCTGCCTCCCTTGCCCAGCGCGGCCGAGGCCACCGTCCATTCCTCCACCTGCCCCGGCGCATAGGTGAACAGCGGCGCCTCGCGCTGGGCGATCGCGACCCGCACCCGCCCGACCGGCGGCAGGAACCGCTCGCCCCGCGCATCGACCGCCACGCGCCAGTCGGCGCCCTCGCGCTTCCATTCGAAATGGACACGGTTGAAGTTCAGGCACAGGCCCGAGATTGCGGCGTTGTAGCCCACATGGTCCGGCTGGTCCTCGGCAATGCCGCGCAGGACCGGAAGCGCGCCGTCCCAGTAGAGGAACCGCCCCGTCGCGCCCTTCAGGCCGCCCTTGGCCAGCCGCGCCACCAGATCGCCCAGCTGGTCGGTCTGCAAGGTCGGATCGCCGCCGCCCGCCAGCACGATATCGCCCTGCACCACGCCCCCCTGCACCGGCCCGGTGGCCAGGACCCGGGTGACGAAGCGATGCCCGGCCCCCAGCCGGTCAAGCGCATAAAGCGCCGTCACCGCCTTGGCGACGCTCGCCGGCGGCAGGGGAAGGTCCGGCTCGCGGGCCTGCAAGACCTCGGCGGTCGCCGCGTCCATGACGACAAAGGCCACCGACCCGCCCAGCTTGGCCTCTGCGATCAGCGCATCGGCATCGACCGGCTTGCGGGCCGCCTGCCCGCCCGCCGCCGACTTGCCACCACGCGCCTTGGGGCGGGGCGATGAGTCCATCACCTCGGCCACCGCCGGCGAAGCCACGCCCGCCAGCAGTCCGGCCAGCATCATCCGCCGAGATATCACGCCGTCACCTCCGGTTTTCCCGGTGATAGCGCCATGGCGGGCGATTCCGCCAGCCCGTGATCGCCGGCCGGAAATCGCGCTTGCCTGCGGCCACCATCTGACTAGGGTCAGATATAGTATCTGACCGGGGTCCGGGATCATGCTTGACGCCATCGCCCGCCTGCGCCGCTTCAACCGTGCCGTCACGCGCGAGGTCGGCGCGCTCGACACCTCCTTCCTCGGGCGCGGCCGGCCGCTGGGGGCTGTGCGGGTGCTGCAACTCGTGCGGCCCGAGGGCACCGATGTCGCGTGGATCCGCGCCCGGCTCGACCTCGATTCCGGGCTGCTCAGCCGCTTTCTGCGCAGCCTCGAACGCGAGGGGCTGGTCGAGACCGCGACCGACCCGAACGACCGCCGCCGCCGCATCGCACAGCTGACCGCGCGGGGCGCGGCGGAAATGGCCGCCTATGACGCCATCGGCCATGACCGGGCCGCGCGCCTGCTGGCGCGGGCCGGCGCGCGCGCCGACGAGGTGGTGGCCGCGATGGACCTGATCGCCACGCTTCTGAACCGCGATCAGACCGACCTGCGCCCCGCCGATCCCGACGGCCCGGAAACCATCGCCTGCTGGCGCGGCTATTTCGACGACCTGCTTGCCCGCGTGCCCGAAGCCAGGCCCGAGCTGTTCCCGCTGCCCGACCCCGGCGCCGACCGATACCGCCCGCCCCATGGCCGTTGCCTCGTGGCCTGGTCCGACGATCTGCCCGTCGGCTGCGTCGCGCTGCGACCGCTCGATGCGACGACGGCAGAGGTCAAGCGGCTCTGGGTCCACGCCTCAGCCCGCGGCCAGGGCCTCGCGCGCCGCCTGATGGCCGCCGTCGAGGACGAGGCCCGCGCCATGGGCCTGACCGCGCTGAAGCTCGACACCAATTCCGCCCTGACCGAGGCGATCGCGCTTTACCGCCAGACCGGCTGGACCGACATCGCCCCCTACACCGGCGCGCCGGCCGACACCTGGCTCGGCAAGACGCTCTGACCGCGCCGCGGCTATCCCCCGCGCCCCGATGTCCAGCCGCCCCGCGCCCGGATCTCGGTCGAGGAGGCGTCGTTCATCGGCAGGTTGACGAAGGCCCAGACCGGCGCCCTGCGGCCGCGCAGGGTTTCGCCACGGTCCACCTGGTTCACCCGGAAGGCGCGCGCCGCGACCGACAGCCGCGCCGCCACCCCCGAACCCGGCCGCGCCAGCACCCCGACCGGAACGCTGCGCAGGATGTCGCGCCAGCGGCCCCACTTGTGGAACTGCACCAGATTATCCGCCCCCATCAGCCAGACGAAGGTCACCCCCGGATAGATCGCCCGCAGCCGGTCGATCGTGTCCGCCGTCGCCCAGGTGCCCAGCGCCGCCTCCAGCGCGGTGATCCTGACCTTCGGATGCCGCATCACCGCCCGCGCCCGGGCGATCCGGTCGTCCAGCGGCGCGGGCTGCCGCGCCTTCAGCGGATTGGCCGGCGTCACCAGCCACCACACCTGGTCCAGCCCCAGCCGCTTCAGGGCCTCGCGGGTGATGTGGACATGCCCCTCGTGCGCCGGATCGAACGACCCGCCGAGCAGTCCCACGACCATCCCCCGGGTCGCCACCGGAAATCCTGCCCGCATCGGCCTCTCTCCCTGTCCGGCCAGAAAACCCGAACCGCCCGGCCCGCACAAGCCCGCCAGCCGTTGCAGCCTGCGCCCTTCGCCGCTACATACGCGCCAACCCCAGATCTCAGGAACCCAAGCCATGGCCAGCTACCAGTACGTCTATCACATGGAGAACGTCTCCAAGACCTATCCCGGCGGGAAGAAGTGCTTCGAGAACATCCATCTGAACTTCCTGCCCGGCGTGAAGATCGGTGTGGTCGGCGTGAACGGCGCGGGGAAATCCACGCTCCTGAAGATCATGGCCGGCATCGACAAGGACTTCAAAGGCGAGGCCTGGGCCGCCAAGGGTGTCCGGGTCGGTTATCTGCCGCAGGAGCCCCAGCTTGACCCGACCCTCGACGTCAAGGGCAACGTCATGCTGGGCGTGGCCGACAAGCAGGCGATCCTCGACCGCTACAACGAACTGGCCGTCAACTACTCGGACGAGACGGCGGACGAGATGGCGGCGCTGCAGGACCGGATCGACGCCGAGAACCTGTGGGAGCTCGAGGCGACCGTGGGCGTCGCGATGGACGCGCTGCGCTGCCCGCCCGACGATGCCGACGTGACCACGCTGTCGGGCGGCGAACGCCGGCGCGTGGCACTCTGCCGGCTGCTGCTCGAAAAGCCGGACATGCTTCTGCTCGACGAACCGACGAACCACCTGGATGCGGAATCCATCGCCTGGTTGCAGAAGCACCTGATCGACTACAAGGGCACGATCCTGATCGTCACCCACGACCGCTATTTCCTGGATGACATCACCGGCTGGATCCTGGAACTGGACCGCGGCCGCGGCATCCCCTACGAGGGCAACTATTCCTCCTGGCTCGAGCAGAAGGCCAAGCGGATGGCGCAGGAAGCGCGCGAGGACAAGGCCAAGCAGAAGGCGCTGGAAAAGGAACTGGAATGGATCCGCTCTGGCGCCAAGGCACGGCAGGCCAAGGGCAAGGCCCGGATCGCCCGCTACAACGAGATGGCCAGCCAGACCGTCACCGAACGCGCCACCACCGCGCAGATCATCATCCCGAACG
>JBKBRG010000044.1:0-10888 GCA_046292325.1 Tabrizicola sp. | reverse complement strand
CGAAGAATGGCGTTCGCATTACCTGGCGTTGATCGCGCCGCATCGGGTGACGGGGGTCTGAGGTGGCGCGGCGCACGCGGGCCGAGGCGCTGGACCGGCTGCTGGTGTTCACCCGACCGGTCGAGACCGGCAGGACCGAGGCAAATGAGCCGGTCGTGCAGTGGCAGGAGCATCTGCGCGCCTGGGGGCGGCAGATCGTGATCCGGGGATCCGAGCCGTTGCAGAACGGTCAGGTTCAGGGTGCGGCGCGCATCCTGTTCCGGATCCGCTGGACCGAGGGGGTTTCCGTCCAGGATCGCGTCGAATGCGACGGGGTGAACTACCGGGTGGCGGTGCCGCCGATCGAGGTCGGGCGGCGCGAGTTCCTGGATGTCGAGGTGACCGCGAGGGCCGATGGGGCAACCGATGGCTGGATTTAGCGTCAGAGTCGAGGGTCTGCGCGAGCTGGATGCCAATCTGGGCAAGCTGACCAAGGCGACCGCCCGTAACGTCCTGCGTCGTGCGCTGATCGCAGCGGCGCAGCCGACCGTGGCGGCGGCGCAGGCAAACGCGCCACGAGACACAGGCGCGCTGGCCGACAGCATCGCGGCGTCGGCGAGATCGACCAACACTGTCGGCCGGTCCGAGTATGCCGCTGCGATGCGATCCGGCGCGGGAAAGGCTGCGGCCGTTGCCGCCATGCGCGCGGCACGGCGCGCGGCGAAAGGCGAGGGGTCGTTCGCCGAGGTGTTCGTCGGCCCCACGCTGCACGAGAGATCGGAGCCCAAGGCGCGGGTGGTCGAGTTCGGGGGCGGGCGCGGGAACAGGGCGCCGCAGGCCTTCCTGCGGCCTGCCTGGGACGCGACGAAAGAGCAGGTGCTGGCCCTGATCAGCGACCAGATTGCGCAGGAAATCGACAAGGCGGTGGCGCGGGCCGCCCGCCGCGCGGCGCGGGCCGGCGCATGAGCCTGCGCGCGGCGCTGATCCGTCTGACGCGCGGCGTGGCCGGTGGTCGGGTGCACTGGCTGCGTGTGCCGCAGGGGCTGCCGACGCCCTACGTGGTGCTGAACGAGATCTCGGGCGTGGGCCACTATCACACCCAGGGTCGCACGCGCCACCGGCAGACGCGGGTGCAATGCGACATCTACGCCGCGACGCTGGCCGAGGCCGAGCACGAGATGGCGCATCTGACAGCCGCGCTGAGCGGCGCGCGCGACGGAGAGATTCTGGCCGTGTTCGTCGGCGAACCGGCAGACGCGACGACCTGGGACGGCGGCCAGGTCGATCCTGTCGTCCGTTTGACCGTCGATCTGACGATCCACAGCAACAGATAGGAGTCCGAAATGCCCCAGACCAAGGTCACGATCGGTTACGGCACGCTGTTCGAGATGGCCGACCCCGCCACCCCGACCAGCTGGATCTACGTTCCCGAGATTTTCGACGTGAAACCGCCCGCGGTGAACGTCGCGCAGTCCGAGGCCACGTCGAACCAATCGCCGAACCGCAGCCGCGAGTTCATTCCCGGCCTGATCGAGCAGCAGGAGATGTCGTTTAGCATGAACTTCATCCCCGGATCGGCGGCGGACCAGGCGCTGCTGGCGTCGGTCGGCAAGCGGCGCAACTGCCGGATCACCTATCCGAACGGGGTGGCCGCGGTGTTCGTCGGGTCGCTGTCCACCTACGAGCCCGACAGCCCGACCGAAGAGCGCCAGATGGCCAGCGTGTCGTTCACCGTGTCGGGCGGGTTCGTCCTGACGCCGGCGGCCGCGCCGCGCTTTGTGGTGCAGCCGGCGATTTCCGGGGCGGCGGTGGTCGGGTCCATCCTGCAACTCGACAGCGGGGTGATCGCGGGCGCGATCGGCGCCACCGTTCAGTGGCAGGTGTCGGACGACAGCGGCGTCGGCGCGGTCTGGGTCAATATCACTGACGCAACGGCGCTGGCCTATGTGCCGCGCGCTGCCGATGTGGGCGAGCGGATCCGCGCCGTTGTCACCGCGGCGAATGAATCGTTCAGCACCGTGGTCAATTCGACCCCGACGGCGGTGGTGGCCTGATGGCGCGCGCGGCAGATCGGCAGATCGAGGCGCTGGGCCGCAGCTGGACGCTGCGGTTCTCGCTGAAGGCGCTGGGCGCGCTGCAAGAGCATTTCGGTCTGGAGACTCTGGACGGTTTGCAGGCCGCAATGGCGAGGCTGGGTGCGGCGGACGTGGCAGCGATCCTCTGGGCCGGGCTGCGCAGCCATCACCCGGAGGTCACCCAGCAGCAGGCGCTGGACATGGCCGACGAGATCGGTCTGGACGCCGCGCTTGAGGTGATCGGCGCTGGCTTCTCTGCCTCTATGCCGGCGGGCGGTGACAAGGCCGGGGAGGTCGGGGAAAACCCTCGGACGCCTGGACGGCAGACCGGTTGATCCGGACGGCGGCGCGGTTCGGGCTGGACCCCCTGCGCGCCGCCGATCTGACCGTTCGGGAGCTGACCCTGTTCTGCGAAGGCGTTGCCGAGGCAGAGCGGGCGCAGATGGCCGGGCTGCTGGCCGCGGCCTGGCATGGCGCGCGGCTGACGGCCTATGCGCCGGCCAAGGGGCGGGATTTCCCGTCCCTGGACAAGATGCTGGCCCCGTTGACGGGGCCGGTCAGACGACGCGCCGCCCCGGACTGGCGGCGCGATTTCGAGGCAATGCGCCGATATGCGGCGCTGGTCGGCAACAGGGAGGTGTGAATGAGCAGCGGTGTCGTCGGCAGTCTGCGCGTGGTTCTTGGGCTGGACAGCGCCCAGTTTCAGGACGGCGTGAAGAAGGTTCAATCGACCGTGGACCGAATGGCCGCGCAGATGCGGCGGATCGGGACCGTGGTGTCGGCCTACGGCGCCGGTGTGGCGCTGGCCGTGCGCGGCCAGATTGACGCCGCGGATGAACTGGGCAAGGCCGCGCAGAAGTTCGGCGTGCCGGTGGAGCAACTGAGCACCCTGGAATACGCCGCCGATCTGGCGGGCGTGTCGCTGGAAACGCTTGGCACCAGCCTGGGCGCGCTGAGCAAGAACATGGCGAAATCCGGGCAGAAGTTCGAGAAACTGGGCATCCAGGTCCGGGATTCCGAGGGCAATCTGCGGGCGACGGACGAGGTTCTGTTCGATGTGGCCGATGCTCTGGCCGCCATGCCGGACGGGGCCGAGAAAACCGCGCTGGCGATGGAGCTTCTGGGCAAGTCCGGCAAGGATCTGATCCCGCTGTTGAACCAGGGCGGCGCTGCCATCCGGTCGTTTCAGGAGGAGGCGCGGGCGATCGGGCTGGAGATCTCGCCCGAGACGGCGGCCGCGGCCGAGACGTTCAACGACAACCTGTCGCGGTTGCAGGCAACCCTCACCGGGTTCGCGCGGACGGTCGCGGCCTCGCTGGCGCCCGTTCTGGCCGAGCTGGCCGATTGGCTGGTCGCTGCGGCGCGGGCGTTTCAGAACCTGTCGCCGGGATTGCAGCAGTTCCTGGGGATCGCGGCCGGCGTGGCGGTGGTGCTGGGGCCGCTGCTGATCGGGTTCAGCCTGATGTTGCCCGCGCTGTCGCTGCTGGTCGCACCGCTGGGTCTGGTGGCGGCAGGTATCTCAAGTGTAGCCGCGCCGGCGCTTCTGGCCATTGGCGCGCTGGCTGCCCTCAGCAAGGCCCTGACCGGCATGCCCCTGGACGAGCAGATCGCCGCCTGGAAGAAGTTCGCGGCCGACCTCAAGCTGATCTGGGACAACCTGCCCTTGGCAGCGCAGATCGTGTTCGACGGGCTGGTGAACTACATCAGCCCGGGCCTGGCAGCCATGGGGCAGGCGGTCAGGGATGGCGCGCAGCAGGCCTACGACTGGTTTGTCGAGCAGATGAACGCAATCTGGGAATATCTGTCCAGCCTGCCGGCGAAGTGGTTCCAGGCCGGCGCCGACATGATCGGCGGCCTCATCGACGGGTTCAAGTCGCGGATTGCCGAGTGGAAGGCCGCCATTTTCTCGGCCAACCAGGAGACCATGCAGGGGTTCAAGGAAGACTGGATGATCCAGTCCCCTTCGAAAGTGACCGAGGCCTACGGGCGGTTCATCAGCGAGGGTCTGGCGATCGGGATCCAGAGCGGACAGCCGGGGGTCGCTGCGGCGATGGAGGGGCTGACGCAGACCGGCGTCAGCCAGATGGAAACGATGGCCGGAAAGATGCAGGGCCTGGCCGACGGGCTGGCGCAGGGGCTGACGAACATCTTCGGCAAGATCGTTTCTGGCGCCAAGGTGACGCTTCAGGACGTGGGCCAGATCGTGTCGCAAATCGCCTCCACGTTGTTCATCCAGCCCTTCATGAGCGGGTTGCAAAGCGGTCTGGCCGGCCTGTTCCGCGGCACCTTCGCCGGCGGTTTCGCCGAGGGCGGCTTTATCCCGCCCGGCCAGTGGGGGATTACCGGAGAGGCCGGGCCGGAAATCGTGTCGGGCGGCAGATCCGGGGTGACGGTCACGCCGATGGGCCGCGCGGGCGGCGGGGTGACGCAGGTGTTCAACATCACCGCGCCGGACCCGAACGCGTTCCGCTATTCCCAGCGCCAGATCGCGCGGCGGGCGCGCGCGGCATTCGGCGG
Organism: Tabrizicola sp.; assembly: GCA_046292325.1. GTDB lineage: Bacteria > Pseudomonadota > Alphaproteobacteria > Rhodobacterales > Rhodobacteraceae > Tabrizicola. Next base: position 6,317 of record JBKBRG010000044.1, on the reverse strand, counting down.
GGTGTGACATGGGCGGGTTCGCCGACATCTACCTGCCGGCCTCGGTCTGGGGTTATCCGTGTATCTCGAGCCCGCGGTTCAGCACCACCATCGCGCGCGCCGACAGCGGCGCTGAACAGCGCAACCAGAACCGGATGCACCCGCTGCACGTTTACCGCATTCCCGACGCGGTCCGGGAGCACGCGGTTCTGGAGGACGTTCGCGCCCACTGGCTGGTGATGCGCGGCCCGCTGACCGGATTTCCGTTCCGCGACCCGCTGGATTTCGCTTCCGTTCCGCTGGAGGCCGCGAACACCGTGCCGTCGGTCGGGCCGACCGATCAGCCGAGCGGCACCGGCAACGGCGCGCAGACCGGGTTTCAGCTGACCAAACGCTATCTGCGCGGGTCGCAGTCCTACGTCCGGCCGATCCGCCTGCCGGTGGTGGCCAGTGTCAGGATCGCGATCAACGGGGTCGAGCTGGTCGGCGGCTGGTCGGTGTCGCGACCGGGCGGAGTAGTGACGTTCGACACGGCGCCTGGCGCAGGTCAGGCGGTGACGGCCGGCTTCCTGTTCGACGTGCCGGTGCGGTTTTCGTCGGACGACGATTTCGACGGGATCGTGCAGTCGTTCCAGACCTCGGGCTATGCCGACCTGACGCTGAACGAGATCCTGATCTGTGAGGAGTAAGGCATGGCTTTGATCAAGGTCGATGTGCCGGACCTGTTCGGCGGGACGCCGAACGGCGGGCGCGATGCGGCGATCCGCGGCGTGTGGATCGAGGCCGCAGTGGCCAGCGGCACGTCCGACGTTTCGCCTGCCACGGCCCCGTTCGTCCAGAGCGCAATCGTGCGGACCGGCGGCTGGGCGTGGCGGTTTCCGTCGCCCGGAAGCAGTTCCCCTGCCAGCGTGCCGCGCCTGCGCATGGGGCTGGGGTCGCCGCGCACAGAGCTCGGTGCCAGTTTCGGGCTGAACTTCCAGGTCGTGCCGCAGCTGGCCGACCACTGGGGCTGGTCGCTGCGGGACAACGCCGGAACGGCGATCCTGACATTCGTCGTGCAGACGGACGGGTCGATTCAGGTCAAGCGGGGGGGTGCAACCGGCACACTGCTGGGCACCACCAGCGCGCAGATCCCGCAGAATTCGTGGCAGCACATCGAGTTTTATGCCACGCGCAGCGCCACCGCGGGGCAGGTCGAGATCAGGCTGAACAACAACGTGATCCTGTCGCTGACCGGGCAGAATACGGGCAGCGCCGATTGGTCGGTGCTGCACATCGGGTGCCAGAGAGCCGTCTCGGGCCAGGTGCACGCCGGGGTCTGCCTGGACGACCTGATCGTCTGGGACAAGACGGGCGGGCAGTTCAACGATTTTCCCGGCCCGAAGGGCGTTTATGCCCTGCTGCCGAACGCCGACACCGTTGTGGCGGACTGGTCTGTCGTCGGCGCCGCGGCCGGCCACGCTGCAATTAGCGAGGTTGGCCCGGACGACGACGCCAGTTACATCCTGTCCGGTGGTGCTGGCGACGTGTCCGAATTCGGTTTGCAGGATCTGCCGCCCGGTGTCGGCCTGGTCAGCGCCGTGGTCCCGGTTTCGCTTATGCGATCGCCAGAGGCCGCGCAGGCGCGCGTCGATGTGGTGTCCGGGGCGTCGGTGGCGACGGGAACGGCCCGTTTCCTGCCGACGGCCTACGACTACTGGCAGGAGCCGGTCTATCTTGACCCGGACACCGGTGCGCCGTGGACCCGCGCAGGCGTGAACGCGGCCAGGCTGCGGTTCCGGCAGCTGTAAACCGTGACGACTCCAAGGGCAACACAAGCCGCCGCGCAGATTGTGGGCGGCGGGTCGGAGCAGTCGCGTGCCGGTCAGTCCGCGCTGATCGCCGTTGCCGGCGATCATCCGGTGAGTCGGGCCAGTCAGGCTGCCTTGGCAGTTCTGGCGCAGCCGGTGCCGGTTGCCCGAAGCAGTCAGGCGGCGGTCGTGGTGGTGGCCAATCGTCCCGTTCCCTGCGTCACGCGCTGGGCGCAGTGCTGGGTAATCCGGCGCGAGGACGGGCAGGTTCTGGGGTTCACGACGCTGGACAGCCCGCTGCCGGTGGACGGTGTGACCTGTCAGCCCTGCCACAGCCTGAGTTCCGGGGCCGTGGAGCTGGCGGCGCAGATCGGATCGGTCGGCAACCAGGAGGTCGCCGGCCTGATCGACAGCGACGCGATCAGCGCGGCTGACCTGCACGCCGGCCGCTACGACCACGCGCGCGTCGATCTGTGGCTGGTGCCCTGGGTCGAGGATCCGGCTCAGCCGTGGCGGGCGATGCCGGATCCGGCCGAAAGGCCGCGCCGTCTGGCCGCCGGGCGGATGGGCAGGATCACATTCGGCGACGAGGGGTTCCGGGCCGAAATCCTGACCGACGGCGCCGCCCTCGCGCAGCGCGCGCTGGTTCAGACCTATCAGCCGGGTTGCCGCTGGACCCAGTTCGATGTCCGCTGTGGTCTGAGCCGCGCCGCGCTGGAGGTGGCCGGATCGGTCACGGGGCTTGTCGGGCCGTCAGTCTGGAACCGCGCGCGCAACCGCGTCTTCTTCGACAGCGCGCGGGCCGAGCCGGACGGAACCTTCGACGGCGCGGCGCTGATATGGACCGCAGGCGCCAATGCCGGCATCAGGTCCGAGGTGAAAACCTGGGAATCGGGCCGGTTCACGCTGTGGGACAGCTTGCCGGAGCCGATCCAGATCGGCGACGCCTACACCGTCGCGCCGAGCTGCCGCAACAGCGTGAGCGGCTGCAAGGCGCTGAACAACTATCGCAGATACGGGGGATTCCCGGATGTGCCGGGCAACGATGCCATCATCCAGACGCCGCCCTACCGGAGCTGATGTCGTGCGGCAGGCGCGGCTGTGGCTGGGCACACCGTTCCGGCATCAGGCCGCGCTGCGCGGGGTAGGCTGCGACTGTCTGGGGCTGATCCGGGGTGTTGCCGCAGAGCTGGACATCTGCCCGGCGCTGGATCTGGGCGTGATCGGGTCATATGCGCGTGCGCCGAACCCGGCACATATGGGGCGCCATCTGTCCGCGCATCTGCGGCGCGTTCGGCGCCCGAGGCAGGGCGACATCGCCTGGCTGGAATGGCGCGAGGGGCTGCCGATGCACCTGGCCTATCTGGCCGGAGAGGGCGCGGAGCGCACGCTGATCCACGCCTGGGAAACGGCGGGCGGCGTGATCGAACACGGTTTCCTGGCCGAATGGCCAGGCCGGGTGCGCGCGTGGTGGCGGCTGCCGGCGCTGTCGGAAGGGGGCAACTGATGGCGGCGATCCTGCTGGGTTTCGCGGGCAGCGCCGTCGGTGGCGCCATCGGTGGCAGCATCCTGGGCATCAGCGCAGCCACGATCGGCGGCTATATCGGGTCCACCCTGGGCGGCTATATCGACGCAGCCCTGTTCGCGCCGACGCAGGATGGACCGCGGCTGAACGATCTGGCCGTCACGGCCTCGACCTACGGGCAGCCAATTCCGCTGGTCTATGGGCCGCAGGCGCGGATTGCCGGCAACATCGTCTGGTCCTCGGGCCTGATCGAGACCAGCCGCAAGCGGCGGCGCGGCAAGACCGGCCCGAAGGTGCGCGAATACCAGTATTACAGCCACGTTGCCGTGGCGCTGTGCGAGGGGCAGGCGCGTCGGATCAACCGGATCTGGGCCAATGGCAAGGTGATTTTCCAGAACAACGGCAGCGGAAGCGATATCGTGGCGCCGGGACCGGTGACGGTGGGCACCAGCTGGCTGCGCAGCGGTGGCGCAACGGCCATCGCAGATGCGATCAGGTTCTATCGCGGGACATTGGACCAGGCGCCGGATCCGCTGCTGGAATCGCGCCTGGGCGTGGGCAATGCGCCGGCCTTCGTCGGCACCTGTTATGTGGTGATCGAGACGCTGCAACTGGCCGATTTCGGCAACCGGCTGCCGAACCTGGAATTCGAGCTGGAGGCGCAGGAACAGATCAGCGTGGCCGGGGTGGTCACGGATATTGCCGGCCGAGCCGGCGTGTCGCAGATCTACGCCAACCCGCTGCTCGACATGCCGGTCAGCGGTTACGTCGTCTCGCGCGAGGCGACGGCATGGGCGGCGATCCAGCCCCTTGGCATAGCCTATGGGTTCGATGTGGCCGATCGCGGCGGCGCGCTGTCGGTCGTGCCGCGCGGGCGCGCCCCGGTCGCCACCCTTGAGCCCGGCGATCTGGCCGCCGTGGCGACGGCGGGCGATGGCGGTGGCGCGCGTGGCGCGGCGATCTCGGTGCCGCGCGAACACGACCGCGCCCTGCCGCGCAGGTCGTCGCTGACCTACCGTGATGTCAGCCGGGACTATCAGGCCAGCACCGAATCCTCGGCCCGCCAGTCCGGCGGGTCAGATGCGCAGGTGACCGAGGAAATCGCGCTGAACCTGACGGCCACCGAGGCCCGGCGCATCGCCGACCGTCTGCTGCACGAGGCCTGGGCCGGCCGCGAGACGCTGGAACTTGCGCTGACGGATCGCTGGCTCGATCTCAACGCCGCGGATCCTGTCGTCGTCCCGCTGGGGTCGGCAGGGCTGGCCTACATGCGGATCGAGCGGATCAACCGCACCAGCGCCGGGGTTCTGCAAGTTTCGCTGCGGTCCGACGATCCCGAGGTTTACCGGTCCACGGCGGTTTCCGTCGCCCCGACCGTCCCGCCGAACGAGCTGGCGGCGATCCCTGACACGCGCCTGCTGCTGATCGACGCGCCGATCGTGCTGGACGCCAACGACGACGACGGATTCTACTGGGCCGCGACCGGCGAGGGCGAGAACTGGCGCGGGGCCGAGATCCTGCGCAGCATCGACGGCGGCGTCAGTTACGACACGCTCGCCGATGCCGGTGCGATCGCGGACATCGGCACGGTTGCCGGCGTGGTGCCATCCGGCCCGACGCTGGTCTGGGATCGCGCGACGACGATCACCGTCACGCTGTTTCCGGGCGGAGAGCTGGAATCGCTGACCGAGGCACAGGTGCTGGCCGGCTGGAATCTGGCCTGGATCGGGCCGCCGTCCGGTCAGGGTGGCGAATACCTGCAATTCGCCACCGCCACGCTGATCGCGCCGCAGACCTGGCAGCTGTCGAACCTGCTGCGCGGCCGGCGCGGCACCGAACACGCGGTCGCCGCCCACGGCGCGGGCGAGCTGTTCCTGCTGATGCTGCCGGACAGCGTTCAGCGGGCCAACTATGGGTCGGGCGACTGGAACCGCCAGCGCCTGTATCGGCCAGTGTCAACCTGGCAGGAGTTCGCCGACGCGACCGACCAGACGTTCACGAACACGGGCGAGGGTCGCCGGCCCTTGGCCCCGGTGCACCCGCGCGTCGAACGCAATGCCGCGCAGGATTGCACGATTTCCTGGGTGCGGCGCACCCGCTGGCAGGTGCCGGGCCTGGGCAACGGCCTGGTGCCGCTGGGCGAGGAGTCCGAGCGTTACGAGATCGATATCCTGGTCGGCTCGACGGTGGTGCGCACGCTGACGGCGACCGCACCCACGGTCGTCTATTCCGCAGCCGACCAGACCGCAGACGGGATCACGCCCGGCAGCCAGATCGCCGGGCGCATCCATCAGATTGGCGCCGTGCGCGGGCGCGGCAGAGCATTGGAGTTTGCAGGGTGACGACAAGTCCAGACTACGGAGTGCCGCTGATTGCGGCGCAACAGAACCAACCCGAGGTCACGCACAACGAGGCGCTGTTGCTGATGCAGGGGGTCTGGGGTGGTGTTGTCGGCGCGGGCGCGAACACGCCGCCGGGTTCGCCGGCGGACGGCGACGCCCATATCGTCGGCCCGGCGCCGACCGGGGCGTGGGCGGGGCGCGCCAACACGATCGCCGTCAGGATCGGCGGGGCGTGGCGGTTTCTGCCGGGAAACAACGCCGCCGGAACGCCGATTGCCATCGGCGCGCGTCATGCCGGACTGACGGTATTCGACCGCTCGTCCGGCCTGTTTCGCAGCTGGACCGGCAGTTCCTGGCAGGTCCTGCTGGCGCGCCCGGTATCGCAGCGCGCCGAGGCCGGCACCGCCTACACGCTGGCCGATGCCGATCTGATCGGCGGGATTACGATCCGAATGACCGCTGGGGCGGCGAACACGATCACTGTTCCTGCCGGTCTGGGCGGGAATCAGCCGGTGGAAATCGTCCAGTCCGGCGCCGGGCAGACGAGTTTCGTCGCCGGCGTCGGCGCCACGATCCAGAGCGAGAGCGGCTGGCTGAAACTGCGGGCGCAGCACACACGGGCGCGTCTGCTGCCCATCGGCAGCGACACGTTCCTGCTGACCGGCGATCTGGTGGCATGAG
>JBKBRG010000043.1:0-10995 GCA_046292325.1 Tabrizicola sp. | reverse complement strand
CGGCTTTGCGCTCGACACCGGCCCCCGCCCCGTCCTGACGGGCGCCTCGGCCGACATCCGCGTCGAACGAGGCCCCGACGGCGGCCTGATCCTGCGCCCCGATGGCCACCCGCTCGGCCAGCCGGTCACCGACCTCGGATCCGACGCCATCGCCATGGCGGAATGGTTCGTCGCCCATGGCGGCATCACCAATGGCCGGGGTCGCATGGCCGCCCTGATCGCCAGGGGTGCCATCCCGCCCGGCTGCACGCTTGCCCCCGCCGAACCGCTGCCGACGCCCGGCCCCGGCCTGCACCCGGACGGCGCCCTCGTCGCCCTCGCCTTCGGCCAGATGCGGGCCGCGACGCTGCATGCCCTCGCCGCCCTCGGCCAGGACCTCCGCCCGACCCCATGGCGCATGTTCCTGATCGTCGGCGCATCGACGCCGCCGGCCCTTCCGGGCCTCATCACCAACCCGGCCGACCCGATCCTGCGGATCACTGCCTGCACCGGCGCCCCTGCCTGCCCGCAGGCGCTTGGCGACACGCGCCAGCTTGCCCGCCGCCTCGCCCCGCACCTCGCGCCCGACCAGACCCTCCACATCTCCGGCTGCGCCAAGGGCTGCGCCCATCCCGCGCCCGCCGGGATCACCCTGACCGCCACGGAAGCGGGCTACGACCTGATCCGCAACGGCACCGCCCATGACACACCCAGCCTGCGCGGCCTTGTCCCGCAGGCGATCCTCGACCAGCTGAAGGCCCGAAATGCCCCATCTCTATGAAACTGACGGCGCCGCGATCTATCTGAAAAGCTTCGCCATGATCCGGGCCGAGGCCGACCTCGCCCGCTTCACGCCCGAGGAAGAGATCGTCGCCGTCCGCATGATCCATGCCGCCGGCATGGTGGAACTTGCGCCCCACATCCGTTTCACCCCCGGCATGGCCATCGCCGCCCGCGCGGCGCTGGAGGACGGCGCGCCGATCCTCTGCGATGCGCGCATGGTCAGCGAGGGCATCACCCGCGCCCGGCTGCCCAGGGACAACCCGGTCATCTGCACCCTGCACGACCCGAAGGTCCCGGCCCTTGCCCAGGAAATGGGCAACACCCGCTCTGCCGCCGCGCTGGAACTCTGGCGTCCGCACCTTGCCGGGGCCGTCGTCGCCATCGGCAATGCGCCCACCGCGCTCTTCCACCTGCTGAACATGCTGGAAGATCCCGCCTGCCCCCGCCCCGCCGCCATCATCGGCTGCCCGGTGGGCTTCGTCGGCGCCGCCGAGTCCAAGGACGCATTGATGCAGGCTCCCCCGGCCCCCTCCCTCATCGTCAAGGGCCGCCTCGGCGGGTCCGCGATCACCGTCGCCGCCGTCAACGCACTGGCCAGCCGGAAGGAATGACCATGGACACGCCGGTTCCGCTGTCCCGTGACCTGCCCATTCCGCGCTTCCCCTCCCCCTCGTGGAGAGGGGAGAGGGGTGGGGGGCGACCGACAGCTTCCGAAAGGGGCTCGCCATGGGCCGGGTGATCTGCGCCGGCCTCGGCCCTGGCGACCCCGAGCTGATGAGCCTGAAATCCGCCCGCGCCATCGGGCAGGCCCGCCATGTCGCCTATTTCCGCAAGGAAGGCCGCGCGGGGCAGGCCCGGCGGATCGTCGAGGGGATGCTGCACCCCGGCGCCATCGAATACCCGATGGAATACCCCGTCACCACCGAACTGCCCTTCGACAGTCCGGAATACACCGAGGCTCTCGCCCGCTTCTACGACGACTGGGCCGACCGCCTCGCCACCCTCGCCATGACCGAGGATGTGGTGGTCCTCTGCGAGGGCGACCCGTTCTTCTACGGCAGCTTCATGCACCTCCACGCCCGCCTGCAAGGCCGCGTGGCGGTCGAGGTGATCCCCGGCATCACCGGCATGACCGGCTGCTGGCATGCCACCGGCGCCCCGATCACCTGGGGCGACGACGTGCTGACGGTCCTGATGGGCACGCTGCCCGAGGACGAGCTTGTCCGCCACATGGAACAGGCCGATGCGCTGATCATCATGAAAACCGGCCGCAACCTGCCCCGCGTCCGCCGCGCGCTGGAGCGGACGGGCCGGCTGGACGCCGCCTGGCTCGTCGAACGCGGCACGATGCCCAACCAGCGCGTCGCCCGGCTGGCCGAGGTCGATCCCGCCGACTGCCCCTATTTCGCGATCGTCCTCGTCCATGGCCACGGCCGCCGCCCGGAGTTGCCGGAATGAGCGGCTGGCTCGCCATCGCGGGTCTCGGCCCCGGGGACGACCGTCTGGTGACGCCCGAAGTCTCGGCCGCCCTGGCCGCGGCGACGGATGTGGTCGGCTACATTCCCTATGTCGCCCGCGTCGCCCCGCGCGAGGGGCTGGCGCTGCATCCCTCCGACAACCGCGTCGAGCTTGACCGCGCCCGCGCCGCGCTGGAGATGGCCGCCGCGGGCCGTCGGGTCGTCGTCGTCTCCTCGGGGGATCCGGGCGTCTTCGCGATGGCCTCGGCCGTGTTCGAGGCGCTGGAGGGCCGTGCGGACTGGCAGGCGCTGGACATCCGCGTCCTTCCCGGGATCACCGCGATGCTGGCCGCCGCCGCCGCCGCCGGGGCGCCCCTGGGCCATGACTTCTGCTGCATCAACCTCAGCGACAACCTGAAGCCCTGGGAGGTGATCGAGACCCGCCTGCGCCTCGCCGCCCGCGCCGATTTCGCCATGGCCTTCTACAACCCCCGCTCGGCCAGCCGCCCGGAAGGGTTTGCCAGGGCGCTGGCCACCCTGCGCGAGGAATGCAGCGGCGACAGGCTCATCACCTTCGCCCGCGCCGTCTCCACCCCGGAAGAACGGCTGACCACCGTCACCCTGGGCGAGGCGATGCCCGAGATGGCCGACATGCGCACGGTGGTGATCCTCGGCAATTCGGCCACCCGCCGGGTCGGCCCCTGGGTCTATTCCCCCCGGAGCGTGAAATGATCCCCGTGCGCCTCGCCGTTCACGCCGTGCCCTCCCCGAAGCCCGCCCGCGAGGAGGATCCGAAGGGCTCGACGAGCCGTCCCCTAGCGACCAAGCCAACCCATGACCTCGGCCACGGTCCGGGCCACCCGGCGTTCCGGCACCCTGGGCCGGTCGATCAGGATGACCGGCAGGCCCAGCGTTCGCGCGGCGACCAGCTTTGCCTCGGCCCCCGCGCCACCCGCGTTCTTGGCCACGATCACCTCGATCCGGTGCTCGCTCAGCAGCGCCCGGTCGCCCGCCGCCGTGAAGGGGCCGCGCGCGATCACCGCCTCGGCCCGGGGCAGGGGAAGCGGTTCGGACGGCGGGTCCACCAGCCGAAGCAGGTAATGGTGCTGCGGAGCCGCCGCGAAGGCGCCGAGGGTCTGGCGACCGATGGCGAGGAACACCCGTCGCGGGGCCTGCCCGAGTGCCGCAACCGCCCCTGCGGCATCGGCGACATGGGTCCAGCGGTCGCCCGCTGCGGCCTGCCAGGGCGCGCGTTCCAGCGCGATCAGCGGCGTTCGCGTGGCCGCGCAGGCAGCGACGGCATTCCGGCTCATCTGCGCGGCGAATGGGTGCGTGGCGTCGATGAGATGCGTCATGCCCTCGGCGCGCAGGAAGGCCGCCAGCCCCTCGGCCCCGCCGAAGCCGCCGATGCGCACAGGCAGGGGCTGCGCGAGCGGGGCCTCGGTCCGGCCGGCATAGGAATAGAGGGCATCCACCCCGGCCTCGGCCAGCGCGCGCGCCATGGCGGCGGCCTCGCTGGTGCCGCCGAGCAGAAGGACGCGTGCCGTAAGGGGGGAGGGCATGGCTGATCCATGGCTGACGATCATCGGTCTGGGCGAGGATGGACCGGAGAGCCTGTCGCCCGCAAGCCGTGCCGCCCTCGCGGTGGCCGAGGTCGTGTTCGGCGGTCCCCGACATCTGGCGTTGGTCGGGGCCGGCGCGCGGGGGCGGGCCTGGCCCGTGCCCTTCGACGTTGCCCCGGTGCTGGAGCATCGCGGGCGGCCGGTGGTGGTGCTGGCCTCGGGCGATCCGTTCTGGTTCGGGGCGGGCGGCAGCCTGATGGCGCACCTTGCACCCGGCGACTGGGTGTCGCATCCCGCGGCCTCGACCTTCCAGCTGGCGGCGAACCGGCTGGGCTGGCGGCTGGAGGAGGTGCAATGCCTTGGCCTGCACGCGGCGCCCCTCGACCGGCTGCGCCCGGTGCTCGGGCGGGGGGTGCGGGCGATCTGCACCCTGCGCGACGGGGCGGCGGTGGCGGAACTGGCGGCCTGGCTGGCGGCGAACGGGCATCCGAACGCGCGGCTGACCGTGCTGGAACGGCTGGGCGGCCCGCAGGAACGGATCACGCAGGGTCTGCCGCAGGGGCAGATCGGGGCCCCGGTCTCGGCGGCCATCGAGGCCACCGATCCCGGGCTGCCGCGGGCCGGGGGCCTGCCCGATGCGCTTTTTGCCCATGACGGCCAGATCACCAAGCGCCCGGTCCGTGCGCTGACGCTGTCTGCCCTGGCGCCACGGGCCGGAGAGCTGCTCTGGGACATCGGGGCGGGATCGGGGTCGGTCGGCATCGAATGGCTGCTGGCCGGGGGCGCGCGGGTCGAGGCGCTGGAGGCCGAGCCGGCACGGGCCGAGCGCGCGGCGCGCAATGCCGCGGCCTTCGGCCTGTCGCACCGCCACCGGCTGCATCCGCAGCGCGCGCCCGAGGGGCTGGAGCGTCTGCCGCCGCCCGACGCGGTCTTTGTCGGCGGCGGGGCGTCGGAGGCCCTGCTGGCGCGGCTGTGGGACGTGATGCCCGCGGGTTCCCGGCTGGTCCTGAATGCGGTGACGCTGGAAACCGAGGCGCTGGTTCTGGACTGGTCGGCGCGGGTGGGCGGCAGCCTGTTGCGGATCGAGCTGTCCGAGCCCGCCGCCCTCGGGCGCAGGCGCGGCTGGCGCGCGGCGCTGCCGATCCTGCAATGGAGCGTCGTGCGATGATCGTGGCGGGCTTCGGGTTCCGGTCGGGGGCGACCGTTGCGGCGCTGCGCGAGGCTCTGACCAGGGCGGGGGGGCCGGGGGGCGTGACGCATCTGGCGACGGTGGCAGGCAAGGCCGGCGGGCTGGCCGGGCTGGCCCGGGAGCTGGGGCTGCCCGTGGTCGCGGTGCCGGACGCGGCGCTGCGCGGCCAGGCGACGGTCACGCGGTCGCAGCGCGTGGCGGCGCGGTTCGGGACCGGCTCGCTGGCCGAGGCGGCGGCGTTTGCGGCCGCGGGACCGGGCGCGCGGCTTCGGGGGGCGCGGGCGGTGTCCGCTGACGGAATGGCGACGGCAGCGATCGCCGAGGGCGGGACGTGATGGGCGCGAGCAGACCGGAGCGCCTTGCGGCGCAAGCCCCTGTCTCGCCTCTGCGCAGCCTTCGGCCCGCGCAACCGGCTCGGGCGCGGCATGGTTCGCTCGGACCCGTGGCGCAAGCCCTGTCGCACCTGCGGCGGAGGTATCGGGGAACAAGGCAGAGGCCTGGGCAAGCGAGGGGTTTGACATGACCGTCCATTTCATCGGCGCGGGACCGGGGGCGGCGGATCTGCTGACGATCCGGGGGCGCGATCTGATCGCGGCCTCGCCCGTCTGTCTTTATGCCGGGTCGCTGGTGCCCGAAGGCGTGCTGGCGCATTGTCCGCCCGCTTGCCGGATCGTGAACACCGCGCCGATGAGCCTGGACGAGATCATGGCCGAGATCGGCGCGGCGCATGCGGCGGGGCTGGACGTGGCGCGGCTGCATTCGGGGGATCTGTCGGTCTGGTCGGCGATGGGCGAGCAGCTGCGGCGGTTGCGCGAACTGGGCATCCCCTATGACGTGACGCCGGGGGTGCCGTCCTTTGCCGCCGCCGCGGCCACGCTGGGGGCAGAGCTGACCCTGCCGGGGCTGGCCCAGTCGGTGGTGCTGACCCGCACCTCGGGCCGGGCCTCGCCCATGCCCGAGGGCGAGAGTCTGGAGGCCTTCGCCCGGACCGGGGCGACGCTGGCGATCCATCTGTCGGTGCATGTGCTGGGCGATGTGGTGGCACGGCTGTTGCCCTTCTACGGGCCGGACTGCCCGGTGGCGGTGGTGTTTCGCGCCTCCTGGCCCGAGCAGCGGGTGCTGCGCGCCACGCTGGCCACGCTGGATGTCTCGATCGGCGAGGGCGAGCGGACCGCGCTGATCCTGGTCGGTCGGGCGCTGGCGCAGGAGGGGTTCGCGGACAGCCGGCTTTACGCGGGCGACTACGACCGCCGTTATCGCCCGGTGGGCACCGATCCGCGCTTCCCGGAGACGGGGCGGTGATCCCGGGCCTGCTGGTCTCGGCCCCGGCCAGCGGCACGGGCAAGACCACGGTGATGCTCGGCCTCCTCGCCGCCCTGCGGGAACGCGGGCTCGTGGTGCAGCCGTTCAAGAACGGGCCGGACTACATCGACCCGGCCTTTCACCGTGCGGCCTCGGGGCGGGCCTCGGTGAACCTCGACAGCTGGGCCATGCCGGGGGCGATGCTGGACGGGCTGGCGGGGCTGGCCGAGGGCGCCGACCTGGTGCTGGCCGAGGGGTCGATGGGCCTTTACGACGGGGTGGCGGTGCCGGGGGCCTGCGGCAATGGCGCGGCGGCGGACCTGGCCCTGCGCATGGGTTGGCCCGTGGTGCTGGTGATCGACGCCAGCGGACAGGCGCAGACGGCGGCGGCGGTGGCGCAGGGTCTGGCGCGGTTCCGGCCGGGGCTGCGGCTGGCGGGGGTGATCCTGAACCGCGTCGCCTCCCCCCGGCACGAGGCGCTGTTGCGCGCGGGAATGGAGGAGGCGCGCCTGCCGGTCCTGGGTGCCCTGCCCAAGCGCGCGGCGATCGCGATGCCCGAAAGGCATCTGGGCCTGGTGCAGGCCGAGGAGCTGCCCGGGTTGACCGAGCTTCTGCGCGCCGCGGGCGATCTGCTGCGCGAGTCGGTGGACCTCGACGCCCTGATCGCCGCGGCGGACAGCGCGCTGCGTCCGGCCCCACCGGTGCCGATCCTGCCGCCCGGCCAGCGCATCGCCCTGGCGCGGGACGCGGCGTTCAGCTTCGTCTATCCGCATCTGCTGGAGGGCTGGCGCCGGGCGGGGGCCGAGGTGCTGCCCTTTTCGCCCCTGGCCGACCAGGCCCCGGACGCTTCGGCCGATGTCTGCTGGCTGCCCGGCGGCTATCCCGAGCTGCACGGGCAGGCGCTTGCCGGGGCCACGCGCTTTCGCGCGGGGCTGCGTGCCTTCGCCGACGCCAAGCCCGTGCATGGCGAGTGCGGGGGCTACATGGCCATGGGCGAGGCGATCATCGACCGGGACGGCACGCGCTGGCCGATGGCGGGGCTTCTCGGTCTGGTCACCAGTTTCGAGAAGCGCCGGATGCACCTGGGCTATCGCCTGGCGCGGCTGGCGCAAGGCATCCCCGGCCATGCGCCGGGCAGCACCCTGCGCGGGCACGAGTTCCACTATTCCACCATCCTCGCCCAGCCCGACGCGCCTCTGGCCGAGGTCGCCGACGCCACCGGCGCCAAGGTGGAGGAGACCGGGAGCACTCGACTCCAGCCCGGCGGCGGGCTATCGACCGGCACCTTCTTTCACCTGATCGCGCCTGCCACATGACCGGATTCGTCCATTTCGTCTCTGCCGGACCCGGCGACCCCGAGCTGTTGACCGTCAAGGCGGTAAAGGCGCTGGAGGCGGCGGATGCGGTGCTGTTCGACGACCTGTCCTCGGGTCCGATCCTGGCGCTTGCCCGGCCGGGGGCGGACATGGTGGGGGTGGGCAAACGCGCCGGGCGGGCCTCGCCCAGACAGGACCACGTCAGCAGGCTACTGGTGGACTATGCCCGGACCGGCGCGCGGGTGGTGCGGCTGAAATCGGGCGATTCGGGCATCTTCGGCAGGCTCGAGGAAGAGCTGACCGCCGTCCGTGCCGCGGGCATCCCCTGCGAGATCATTCCGGGTGTCACTTCCGCCTCGGCGGCGGCGGCGGCGGCGGGGATCCCCCTGACCCGGCGGCGTCATGCCCAGCGCATCCAGTTCATCACCGCCGCCGATGTCACCGGCAACCTGCCGCCGGGACTGAACCTGCCCGCGCTCGCCGATCCCGGCGCGACCACGGTGGTCTACATGGGCAAGCGCACCTTCCCCGCGCTTGCCGCGGCGCTGATTGCCCATGGCCTGCCGCCCGAGACGCCCGCGCTGCTGGCCGAAGCCGTCAGCACCGCGGACCAGCGCCTGCACCGGACCACCGTCGCGGCCCTGGCCGAGGCCCTGGCCAGCGACCGCTCGCCCCTGCCCGGCCTGATCCTCTATGGCCGTCTGGCCGAAGGCGGCGCGGATTGAGCGCCGGGCGGCGCCTTCCACCTGGACCGGACGGCGACAGAGGCGCAGACAGGATACTGCAAGGTGTCCCATCAGGCGCAAAGCGCCGGGACTGAAACGGGAATGAGGAGCGGGCCTACCCATCAGGGGGTCCGTGACATCAGCCGCCCCCGCGACTGTCAGCGGTGAGCGGGTTCCAAAGGCGCCACTGTCCCCGAGGGGGCGGGAAGGCAAGGAGCCCGCCGCGATCCGCCAGCCAGGAGACCGGCCCTGCAAGAGTGTGAAACCGCCGTCGGGTGTGACGGACAGGAGGGACAGACATGCATATCGAACCGGGCCTCGTCGATGGGGCCAAGATCGCGCTGAGCTACGCCACCGCGGCCGCTGCGGGCGGCACGGCGCTTTACCATGTGGCGAAGGCCACCCGCGAAAGCGGCATCGCCTCGGTCGCGTTGCGGTCGCTGATCGCGACGGCCGGCGTCTTCACCTTCTTCGAGATCCTGCCGCATTTCCCGGTAGGCGTGTCGGAGGTTCACTTCATCCTCGGCTCGACCCTGTTCCTGATCCTGGGCGCCGGGCCGGCGGCCATCGGGCTGGCCATGGGCCTTCTGATCCAGGGTCTGTTCTTCGCGCCCTTCGATCTGCCGCAGTATGGCATGAACCTGACCACGCTGCTCGTGCCCCTCTTCGCGCTGCACGAACTGGCCAAGCGCCTGATCGCGCCGGGCACGGCCTATGTGGACCTGCAATACCGGCAGGTCCTGGCGCTTTCGACCGCCTATCAGGGCGGCGTGGTTGCTTGGGTCGCCTTCTGGGCGATCTACGGCCAGGGCTTCGGGGCCGAGAACCTGGGCTCGATCCTGTCCTTCGGCGCGGCCTACATGCTGGTCGTCCTGATCGAGCCCATCGCCGACCTGGCCGTCCTGGCCGGGGCCAAGGCGCTTCGGGCGCAGGGCTCGGCCCTGGTGACGCCGCGGCTCTATTCCGCCGCCTGACCCGATGCGGCGCGGCCTTGCAGAGGGCCGCGCCCATCCCGTAAAGCCCGGGCCATGACCACGCTTTTCCTGATCGGCATCGGCACCGGCAATCCCGACCATGTGACCGGACAGGCCATCCGCGCCCTGAACGCGGCGGACCTGATCCTGATTCCCCGCAAGGGGCAGGCCAAGTCCGACCTGGCCGACCTGCGCCGCCAGATCCTTGCGCAGGTGCTGACCCGCCCGGTCCCCGTCGCCGAATACGATGTGCCCCTGCGCGCCGATCAGGACGACTACCTCGGCGCCGTGAACGACTGGCACGACGCCATCGCCCGGGTCTGGGCCGGGTGCATCGCCTTGCATCCCGGTGCCCGCGATGTCGCGCTGATGGTCTGGGGCGATCCTTCGCTTTACGACAGCACGCTGCGCATCGCTGCCCGCCTGCCGGAGGTGCGCGTCAAGGTGATCCCCGGCATCACCTCGCTTCAGGCGCTGACCGCGGCCCATGCGATCCCGCTGAACACGCTGGCCGCCCCCGTCACCATCACCACCGGCCGCCAGCTGCGCGATCACGGCTGGCCCGAGGGCGCGACGACCCTGGCCGTGATGCTGGACAAGGGTGGCGCCTTCACCGCCATCGACCCCAGGGGCGTGATGATCTGGTGGGGCGCCTATGTCGGGATGCCCGAGGAATGCCTGATCCATGGCCCCCTCGCCGAAATGGGCGAGCACATCCTTGCCACCCGCGCCCGCCTGCGGGCCGAGCATGGCTGGATCATGGACATCTACCTTCTGCGCCGGGGCGGCGATGTCTGACCTGATCGCCCGCGCGCTGCCGCTCTACGGCCTGCCGCCCGACACTCCGCTGACCCTGCTGAACCGGTCCGAGAACGAGACCTGGGCCGCCGGAGATCTGGTCCTGCGGCTTCACCGCGCGGGCTATCACACGAAGGCCGAGATCGCCTCGGAACTCGCCTGGCTGAGCGCGCTACAGGATCTGCCGGGGCTGAGCGCCGTGCGTCCCCTGTCCGGTCGGCAAGGTCTGGTCAGCGAGATCGACGGCCGTTTTCTCGTCGCCTTCGCCCGCCTGCCGGGGCAGGAATTGCAGCCCGGCGATGACCTGTCGCGCTGGTTCGCGCCGCTGGGAGAGATCACCGCCCGCCTGCACCGGCACGCCCGCGCCTGGACCCCGCCGTCGGGCTTTGCCCGCAAGCGATGGGATGTGAAGACCATCCTCGGGCCCCGGCCGCACTGGGGCCACTGGCGGCAGGCGCAGGGGCTGGACGGCCCGGGCGCGGCGCTGCTTGCGCGCGCCGGCCAAGCCCAGGCCGCGCGGCTGGCCGCCTACGGGACCGGGCCGGAGCGTTTCGGCCTGATCCATGCCGATCTGCGGCTGGCGAACCTGATGGTGGCGGGAGATAGCCTGACCGCCATCGACTTCGACGACTGCGGCTTCGGCTGGTGGATCTACGACCTGGCCGCCGCCCTCTCGTTCATCGAGACCGACCCCCGCCTGCCCGACCTGATCGCGCGCTGGCTGGAGGGCTATGCCCGCGTGGCGCCGCTCGGGTCCGAGGACCGGGCGATGATTCCCTCGCTGATCTTCCTGCGCCGGGTGCTGCTGACCGCCTGGCTTGCCACCCGCGCCGACAGCGACACCGCGCAGGGTTTCGGCGGGCCGGCCTACACGGCCGGAACCCTGGAACTGGCCGAAGGCTACCTGTCC
>JBKBRG010000042.1:0-11178 GCA_046292325.1 Tabrizicola sp. | reverse complement strand
CATGATCATCGGCATGATGGCATCGGGCCTGATGCTTCTGTTCCGGGGGCATGCCTGGCCGCGCTGGCTGGTGCATCACCGCCGCGACATCGAGGTGGCGGCCTTCGTCTATGCGGCGCTGCACACCCTTGTCTACGTGATCGACCGCGGGACCCTGGACCGGGTGATCGAGGCCTTGCCCCGTGTCGAGATCTGGACCGGCTGGCTGGCCATGCTGATCTTCCTGCCGCTGGCGGCGACCTCGAACGATGCCGCGCAGCGCTGGTTGCGGGCCGGATGGAAAAGCCTGCAACGCATGGCCTATCCGGCGGCGGTTCTGGTGCTGATCCACTGGGCGGCGCTGCACGATTGGGGCAGCTGGCCGCCGGCGGTCATTCACTTCGGCCCGCTGGTCGGTCTGTGGGCCTATCGTCTGTGGTATTGGTATCTGCGCCCAAGCTCGCCGCAGCCCGCCTGAACGAAAACGGCCCGCAGACGTGCACCTGCGGGCCGCGCTTCGGTGGGATCAGGGCCTCACTTGGCCTTCAGTGTTGCCAGGATTTCCTTCAGCAGGTCGTTGTCCGAGGGGCCGGCAGGCGCAGCCGGGGCCTCTTCCTTCTTGGGCATCACGCGGTTCACCGCCTTGACGATCAGAAAGACGACCCAGGCCACGATCAGGAACTTGATGATCGCGTTGATGAAGCTTCCGATGGCGAACTTGGCATCGCCAATGGCAAAGCCCCAGCCCGAGAAGTCGATCCCGCCGATGATCAGGCCGATCAGCGGGTTGATCAGGTCATCGACCAGCGAGGTGACGATGGCGGTGAAGGCCGCGCCGATGACGACCCCGACGGCCAGGTCAAGCACGTTGCCACGCGCGATGAACGCCTTGAATTCGTTAAGCATTTCCACAGTTCCCTTGTTCTTCCCGCCTTGATCGGCAGACATTGTGACACTCAGGCTCTCAGGCCTGATGGGACTATGGCACAGCTCGACGCGAAGTTAACGGGGAAATTCGTCGTCCCGCCCCCGGGTCCGGAACCCTTTGACCTCCGGGCTGCGCCCTAGTTGCGCGGCGCCGCCGCGCGCCGCAGCCGGTCGTTGATCGCCCGGCCCAGACCCGTCTCCGGCACCGGGGCAAAGGCGATGCGGCCACCGGGACCGGCCAGACGGTCCGCCTCGCGCAGCACATGGAACAGGCGCGATGCCGCCTCGATCAGGTCGCCGCTTTCGGACAGCGACAAGGCACCGCGCACCGGGCCGAAGCCGACCATCACTTCTCCCGGTGCGGCCTCGGTCACGTTCAGGCGCAGCGCAGCCCCTGGGGCGTAATGCGAGGCGAGCTGGCCGGGCGACGTCGGTTTGCCCGCATCCCCGCCCGTGGCGAGCGCTTCGCCAAGCGCGGCCTCCAGCGCCTCGACCGGCACGCCGCCGGGCCGCAACAGGACGGGCGCGGGATCGGGCAGGACGATGGTCGATTCGAGGCCCACCGCACAGGGCCCGCCGTCCAGCACGGCGGCGATGCGGCCGGACAGGCCCTCGATCACATGGTCCGCCGTGGTCGGCGAGACGCGGCCCGACGGGTTGGCCGAAGGCGCGGCCAGCGGTCCGCCGAAGGATTGCAGCAGGCGGCGCGCCAGCGCATGCGCGGGGACACGCACGGCGACGGTCTCCAGCCCTGCGGTGACAAGGGGTGAAATCCCGGCCGCCTTGCGCAGCGGCAGGACCAGGGTCAGCGGTCCGGGCCAGAAGGCGCTGGCCAGCTTGCGCGCCGTCGGTCCGACCTCGGCGACGGCTTCGACGGTCGCAAGATCCGGCAGGTGGACGATCAGCGGGTTGAAGCTTGGGCGCCCCTTGGCGGCATAGATCCCCGCGACCGCCCGATCCGACCGCGCGTCGCCGCCAAGGCCATAGACCGTCTCGGTCGGGAAGGCGACGAGTTCCCCCCGGCCGAGCAGGTCCGCGGCCTGCGCGATGCCGGCGTCATCTGGGGGAAGGATGAGGGTCATGGCAATGACGCAGCGTCCGGCTTGCAGGGCGATCCGAAAGCGATAGCGTTCGCTTCGGCCTCCCTTACGGCAGGTCCCCCGTTTTGCCAAGGCTTTGCAAGGGAGAGGTGCATGACCTATCGCGCTCCGGTCCGGGATATCCGCTTCATCCTCGATCATGTCGTGGGCTTCGCCGAGGTTGCCGCGACCCCGCGCTTTCACGGTGCGACGCCTGACCTGACCGAGGCGATCCTGACCGAAGCGGGGCGGCTGTGTTCCGATGTGCTGGCACCGCTGAACCGGTCGGGCGATCTTGTCCCGGCGCGGCTGGAGAACGGGGTGGTCGTGTCGTCGCCCGGCTTTGCCGAGGGCTATCGGGCGATTGCCGACGGTGGCTGGGTCGGCATGGCGGCGCGGCCCGAACATGGCGGGATGGGCTTGCCGATCTCGCTGGCCCTGTCGGTGGACGAGATGATGTCGGGCGCCTGCCTCGCGCTGCACCTGAAGCCCCTGCTGAGCAAGGGCCAGATCGAGGCGCTGGAGCATCACGCAGGCCCCGAGATGCAGGCGCTGTATCTGCCGAAGCTGACCTCGGGCGCATGGTCGGGGACGATGAACCTGACCGAGCCCCACGCCGGCACCGATGTCGGCGCCATCCGGACGAAGGCGGTCCCGAACGGGGACGGGACCTATGCCGTGACGGGGCAGAAGATCTTCATCACCTGGGGCGACAGCGATCTGGTGGCGAATGTCTGCCACCTGGTGCTGGCGCGGCTGCCGGACGGGGTGGAGGGGACGAAGGGGATCAGCCTGTTCATGGTGCCGAAGTTCCTGCCCGACGCCGAGGGCCGGCCGGGCGCGCGCAACAGCCTGCGGGTGGTGAGCCTGGAACACAAGCTGGGCATCCATGGCAGCCCGACCTGCGTGATGCAGTTCGAAGGGGCGACCGGCTGGCTGGTGGGCGCGCCGCACCGGGGCATGTCGGCGATGTTCACGATGATGAACAACGCCCGGCTGTCGGTCGCGGCGCAGGGCGTCGGCCTGGCCGAGGCGGCCTTGCAGAAGGCGCTGGCCTATGCGCAGGACCGCCGGCAGGGGGCGACGCCGCTGTCGGCCGAGGGCACGATCCTCGACCATGCCGATGTCCGCCGGATGCTGGCGACGATGCGGGCCGAGGTCTTCGCGGCGCGGTCCATCGCGCTGTCCTGCGCCGTGGCGATCGACATGGCCGCGGCCACCGGCGCGGCAGAGTGGCAGGCGCGGGCGGCGCTGCTGACCCCGATCGCCAAGGCCCACTGCACCGACATCGCCTGCGAGGTGGCCCATCAGGGCGTGCAGGTGCACGGGGGCATGGGCTTCATCGAGGAGACGGGGGCGGCACAGTTCCTGCGGGACGCGCGGATCCTGCCGATCTACGAGGGCACGAACGGGGTGCAGGCGATGGACCTGGTCGGGCGCAAGATGGCCGACGGTGGCGAGGCGGCGTTCCGGCTGATCGACGAGATCCAGCGCGGGGCCGAGACGGCCCGCGCCCGGCTGCCGGATCTCGCCGGCGAGGTCTGGGCCGCGGCCGAGGCGCTGCGCGAGGGCACCGAGGCGATGGTGGCCCTGCCCCTGAACGACCGTTTTGCCGGGGCGGTGCCCTATCTGCGCGCCTTCGCCCGGGTGCTGGGGGCCGGGGCGCATCTGAAGGCTGCGCTGGCCGAGGGCGCGCGCGAGGCGCTGGCCCGGGTCATGATCCGGCGGATCCTGCCCGAACACGCCGCCCTTCTGGCCGAGGCCCGGGACGGGGCGGCGGGTCTTTACGCGGTGGGGCCTGACGACCTGGCGGCGTGAGTGTCCAGGGTGGACATCTCCGGATAGCCGGCGATTCCAGAGGGTTGCTTGCGGACGACTGGGGGGCTTGACCCGCCCCCCGCCTTGCGGCTGGCCGATCGGCACCGCCGGCAGCTTGCAGTTGCGGATGCGCGAATGGCCAAGGGACCCCATGGCCGGCGGATCGAAGCCGTCGCTGCCCGCCAGGCGGCCGGGCGCAGGGTCCGGCTGGTCCTCGACCACGGCGGTTTCGGCGGCACGGCCGGCCGCGCGCAGACGGGCGGCGCCGTCCGCCAGCCCCTCCTTGCCTGAGGGGCGGGGCCAGGGCCACGACCGGCCCCGACAGGCGATCGGGCCGGATCCTGCCGAGCCACCGGCTTCGGCAGGCGTCGCGTGGGAAGCTGCGAAATCCGTCCGGGGCCGGGCGACGTTGGTCCGGCGGATCGGCGACCGCAGCAGCCGGCCGGGGGCTACCCCCCCCGCTTCATGTCCGCCGGGCGCGCTGCGGGGGGGCAGGCCAAAGCCGGGGCGCAGAGCCTAATCGATCTGCCGCGCCTCGCTGACCAGCATGATCGGGATGCCGTCGCGGATCGGGAAGGCGAGGTGGGCGGCCTTGGAAATCAGTTCCTGCCTTTCGGCATCGTAGGTCAGGACGGCATTCGTCACGGGGCAGACGAGGGCCTCGAGCATGCGGCGGTCTGCGGGGTCGCTCATTGCAGGATCTCCTCTTCGCCGCTGCCGCGCAGGGCGAATTCGATCAGGGTCACGATGGTTTCGCGCCGGGTGACAAGGGTGGGGGCCTCGAGGAGGGCCTGCTTGTCCTCGGGCGAGAAGGGGCAGAGCATGGACAGGGAATTGATGAGGAGTTCCGTCTCGGCCTCTTTCAGGCTGTTCCAGTCGGTCGAGAGTTTCAGCTTGGTGAAATAGCGCCCGAGGAGGCCCATGAAATCCTCGCGCCGGAAGCCGGGGTCATCCTCGACGGGGCCGAGGTCGCGGGCGAAGGGGGCCCAGTCCACCAGGCAGCGGCGATAGGGGGTGAAGCCCTGGACCTCCTCGCGGACGCGAAAGCGCGAGATGCCCGACAGGGTGATCATGTAGCGCCCGTCCTCGGTTTCGGAGAACCCGGTCAGACGGCCGGCACAGCCGATGGCCTGGAGCCGTTTCTCGCCGCCGGGGGTGTCGCGCGGCTGGATCATGCCGATCAGCCGGTGCCGGGTCTTCATGCAATCCTCGATCATCGCCAGATAGCGCGGTTCGAAGATGTGCAGGGGAAGCCGCGCCCGGGGAAGCATGAGCGCCCCGGGCAGGGGAAAGACCGGAATCGTGTCCGGCAGGTCGGCTGCGGTGATCATGGGCATCAGGTAGCCCGGGTCAGGGATCAGGCAAATATCATCGACGAAAGCCTGCGCCGGCCGGCCAGGACGATCGGGTCCTGCGGCTTGAGCGCGTCGAAGATGGTGAGGAGCTGGGTCTTGGCGGCACCGCCGTTCCATTCCCGGTCGCGGCGGAAGAGTTCGAGCAACTGGTCCACGGCTTCCTTCGGGTTCCCGGCGGCGAGCAGCGCGGCGGCCAGGTCGTAGCGGGCCTTGTGGTTGTTCGGGTCGGCCTCGACGGCGGCGCGCAACTCGGCCTCGGGGCCGGCATTGGCGGCTTGCCTGGCCAGTTCCAGCTGCGCGCGGGCGGCGTCGATCTCTTTCGACCGGGCAATGGCAGCGGGGGCGGCGGCGATCAGCGTTTCGGCCTGATCGAGGTTGCCGAGCGCGAGATGCGCGCGGATCAGGCCCCCGTAGGCGAGGGCATTCTCGGGATCCTCGCCCAGGATGGCGGCGAAGGTTTCGGCGGCGTCCACCGCGGCACCTTCGGCCAGCATGTCCTCGGCCGCCTGAAGCGCCTCGGCAAGACTGCCGCCGCCGGCGAGGGCAGAGACGCGGTCGATGAACGCCTTCAGTTCCGAGGCCGGCACCGCGCCCTGGAAGCCATCGACCGGCTGGCCCTGCCAGAAGGCATAGACCGTGGGAATCGACTGGATGCGCAACTGCGCGGCGATGCGCTGGTTCCGGTCCACATCGACCTTGACCATCCGCACCTTGCCCCTGGCCGCGGTGACGGCGGATTCGAGCATCGGCCCGAGCGTCCGGCAGGGGCCGCACCAGGTGGCCCAGAAATCGACGATGATCGGAACTTCGCGGCTGGCCTCGATCACGTCGGCCATGAAGGTGGCCTCTGTCGTGTCCTTGATCAGCTTCGCGTCGGCTTGCGGTTTTTCGCCCAGACCCAGCATTCGGACCTCCGGAAGGGTGTTTGTGCCTATATGGCCCTTGGGGCCGGAAAGGCCAAGGGGTCAGCCCCAGTCGCAGCTGGCAATGTGGTCGTTGACCATGCCGGAGGCCTGCATGAAGGCATAGGTGATCGTCGGGCCGACGAAGGCGAACCCCTCGGCCTTCAGCGCCCGGGACATGGCCTGCGACTGAAGCGTCTGCGCCGGGACCTCGGCCATGCTTGCGGGCCTTGGGCCGGGCGGCGGGGCGAAGGACCACAGGAAGGGCGAGAATCCCTCGCGCGCCTCGATCCGCAGGAAGGCCCGTGCGCCGCGAAGCGTGCCCTCGATCTTGCCACGATGGCGGACGATGCCCGCGTCGGCCAGAAGGCGGGTGATGTCGGCCTCGCCCCAGGTGGCGAGGGTGGCGGGGTCGAAGCCTGCGAAGGCCGCGCGGAACGCCTCGCGCTTGCGCAGGATGGTGATCCAGGACAGGCCGGCCTGAAAGCTTTCCAGGATGAGCAGTTCGAAAAGCCGCACCGCATCGTGTTCGGGCCGACCCCATTCGTGGTCATGATAGGCCTGATAGAGCGGATCCGTTCCGCACCAGGGGCAACGTGTCGAATTGGCGGCATCTTCCATGGACGGGCCTGCGGAAACCGGGTTCGGAAAATTGGAACAAAATACGAATTTTGAGAATTCGTTTACCCGTTCGATCCTAGCCTGTCGACAGGATTCGGACCGGCCGGGGGAAGCGCATGAGCTTCATGAAGGAACCTAGGAAGTCGAAGTATGATCGTGATCCTTCGACCGCCAGTCCGCTGGACGTGGCCCTATCGGCGCAAGAGCGCGAGACGCTGGCGATGGTCGCCTCGGCGCTGGAGGATCGCCGCATGCGCTTGGCCTTCCAGCCCGTGGTCTATGCGGCCGACCCCAAGCTGATCGGCTTCTTCGAGGGGTTCATCCGGCTTCTGAACCTGCGCGACCAGGTGATCCCGGCGCGCGACTTCATGCCCATGGCCGAAATGCGCCAGCTGGGCCGCGAGATCGACTGCGCCGCCTTGCAACTGGGGCTGATGACAATGCAGCGCAACCCGCACATCCGGGTGTCGATCAACATGTCGGCACGTTCCGTGGGCTATCGTCCCTGGCTGGACATCCTGTATCGCGCGCTGCAGGACATGCCGCGTCTGGGGGCGAACCTGATCCTCGAGATCAACGAGGCCTCGGCCATGCAGGTCCCGGATGTGCTGAAACCCTTCATGGCCGAAATGCGCGAAAGGGGCATCGTCTTTGCGCTGGACGATTTCGGGGCCGGGATGACCTCGCTGCGCCTCTTGGAAGAGATGGATTTCGAGATCGCCAAGATCGACGGCAGCCTGGTCAAGCACGTCGACCGGACCGGGGAGGGCAAGTCGGCCGTGCGGGCGGCGATCGCCATGGCGCAGGAACTCGGGATGTATGTCGTCGCCGAAGCGGTCGAGACCGAGGCCGAGGCGATCTGGCTGCGCGATGCGGGGGTTGGCTGCCTGCAGGGCTATCTCTTCGGGGCCCCCACGGTGACGCCGGATTTCCGGGCCTTCCGGCACGGTCGGCCCAACCTCGGCGCCTGACCTCGCCGGTCGGGTTCGGGCGGGCGGACGCGCCCGCCCGCGGGCAAAGGTGTGGCCCAGGGCGCACGGCACCGATCGGGAAGGGCCCGCCGCGAAGGCAGGGCCCGTCCGGCGGGAGCCTGACGCGGGGCCGTCGGCGCCGCCACCGCTTCGCCTTCGCCGCGCATCGGGCCCCGCTTCGGAACCCTCTTCGCCGCGATCAGCCAGCGGCGCCCCGGACGGCCAGCGGGGCCACCCCGCCTGCGGTATCTTGTCCCGGGTTGCGCTCTTTCTTGCAACGTCAGCAATATGCCCTTACGGCAGGAAGCGAGGCGGCGCGCGCCCCTCGTGCCGCCGCGCAGGCGCAGGCGCTAGTGGGAGAGGAACCAGATGACCAATGTCGTAATCGTGTCGGCGGGCCGGACCGCCGTGGGCAGCTTCAACGGGTCTTTCGCCAATACGCCGGCGCATGACCTTGGGGCGGCCGTGATCGAGGCTGTCGTCGCTCGGGCGGGCATCGACAAGGCCGAGGTGGAGGAGACGATCCTCGGGCAGGTGCTGACCGCGGGTCAGGGTCAGAACCCGGCGCGGCAGGCGCACATCAAGGCCGGTCTGCCGAAGGAATCCAGCGCCTGGTCGCTGAACCAGGTCTGCGGCTCGGGTCTTCGGGCGGTGGCGCTGGGCGCGCAGCATGTCCAGCTGGGCGATGCAAGGATCGTGGTCGCCGGCGGGCAGGAGAGCATGAGCCTCGCCCCCCATGTCGCGCATCTGCGCGCCGGGCAGAAGATGGGCGACCTGAACTTCATCGACTCGATGATCAAGGACGGGCTCTGGGACGCCTTCAACGGCTATCACATGGGCCAGACCGCCGAGAACGTCGCCAGCCAGTGGCAGATCAGCCGCGAGATGCAGGACGAATTCGCGCTGGCCAGCCAGAACAAGGCCGAGGCCGCGCAGAAGGCCGGCAAGTTCAAGGACGAGATCATCCCCTTCACGGTCAAGACCCGAAAGGGCGACACGGTGGTGGACCAGGACGAATACATCCGCCACGGCGCCACGATCGACGCGATGCAGAAGCTGCGCCCCGCCTTCACCAAGGACGGCACGGTGACCGCCGGCAATGCCAGCGGCATCAACGACGGTGCCGCGGCGGTGCTGCTGATGACCGAGGAAGAGGCCGCCAGGCGCGGGCTGAAGCCCCTGGCGCGGATCGCCTCCTTTGCGACGGCCGGGCTTGACCCGTCGATCATGGGGGTTGGCCCGGTCCACGCCAGCCGCAAGGCGCTTGCCAAGGCGGGCTGGAAGGTCGGCGACCTCGATCTCGTCGAGGCGAACGAGGCCTTTGCGGCCCAGGCCTGCGCGGTGAACAAGGACATGGGCTGGGATCCGGCCATCGTCAACGTGAACGGCGGCGCCATCGCCATCGGCCATCCGATCGGCGCCAGCGGCGCGCGGATCCTGAACACGCTGCTGTTCGAGATGGCGCGGTCGGGCCGCAACAAGGGCCTCGCCACCCTGTGCATCGGCGGCGGCATGGGCGTCGCCATGTGTCTGGAACGCACCTGAGGCTTGCGCAACCGAAGGGTGGGTCGGGCGCGCAATAATCTTGCGCGTCCGGTTTCGTTTCGGTAACAGGATTGCAAGGAATACGACAGAATGCCGGGAGGAGGCAAAATGGCACGGGTTGCATTGGTCACTGGCGGGTCCCGCGGGATCGGGGCGGCGATTTCGGTCGCTCTGAAGGCGGCGGGCTACAAGGTCGCAGCGAACTATGCCGGCAATGACGAGGCGGCGGCGGCCTTCACCAAGGAGACCGGCATCCCGACCTACAAGTGGTCGGTCGCCGATTACGATGCCTGCGTGGCGGGGATCGCGAAGGTGCAGGCCGAGGTCGGCCCGGTGGACGTGCTGGTGAACAACGCCGGCATCACGCGCGACGCGATGTTCCACAAGATGACCCCGCAGCAGTGGAAAGAGGTGATCGACACCAACCTCACGGGGCTGTTCAACATGACCCATCCGCTGTGGTCGGGCATGCGCGATCGCAAGTTCGGGCGCGTCATCAACATCTCGTCGATCAACGGGCAGAAGGGCCAGGCCGGCCAGGCCAACTATTCGGCGGCCAAGTCCGGCGACCTGGGGTTCACCAAGGCGCTCGCGCAGGAAGGCGCGCGGGCCGGGATCACGGTCAATGCGATCTGCCCGGGTTATATCGCGACGGAGATGGTCAAGGCGATCGACGAGAAGGTGCTGAACGAGCGCATCATCCCGCAGATCCCGGTCGGCCGCCTGGGCGAGCCGGAGGAGATTGCACGGATCGTGGTCTTCCTGGCCAGCGACGATGCCGGCTTCATCACGGGTTCCACCGTCAGCGCGAACGGCGGGCAGTTCTTCGTCTGACGCTGCAAGGCCTGCCCCGACCGACAAACCTGGGCCATCCCGCGGGGTGGCCCTTTTCCTTGCCGGAACGGGCCGCTAAGCAGGGTCCCGGCAATCAGGGGCGAACATGGGCAAGGCAAGGGCAACGCTGATCGGCTTTTCGGCCGTGCTGATGTGGTCGCTGCTGGCGCTGTTCACCATCGGCAGCGCGCCGGTGCCGCCGCTGATGCTGAATGCAATCTGCTTTGCCATCGGCGGGCTGATCGGGCTGGCCTGGACGGCGCGGGCCGGCTTCGGCGTGTTGAGGGGGATCGGCTGGAAGGTCTACGCCTTCGGCACCGCGGGCCTGTTCGGCTATCACCTGCTGTATTTCACCGCCTTCCGTCTGTCGCCCACGGCGGAAACCGGGCTGATCGCCTATCTGTGGCCCCTGTTCATCGTGCTGTTCTCGGGTCTCTTGCCCGGCGAACGGCTGCGGCCGATGCATGTGGTCGGCGCGCTGATCGCCTTTGCCGGCGCGGCGCTTGTCGTGCTGGGGCGCGGGGGAGAGGCGGGCGGTTCGCTGGCGGGTCTGCTGCTGGCCTTCGGCTGCGCGCTGACCTGGGCGGGCTATTCGGTGCTGTCGCGCCGACTTGGGGCCGTGCCCACCGAAAGCGTGACCGTGTTCTGCCTGGCGACGGCGGTCTTGTCCCTGCTGGCCCATCTGGCGCTGGAACAGACGGCCTGGCCGGTGGGGGCGACCGGCTGGGCGGCGGTGCTGGCGCTGGGCATCGGCCCGGTGGGCGCTGCCTTCTTCACCTGGGACATCGGGATGAAGCGCGGCGACATCCAGCTTCTGGGCGTGGCCAGCTATGCGGCGCCCCTGTTGTCAACCCTTGCGCTGATACTTGCCGGCATCGCCCGGCCGACCTGGACCATCGCGCTTGCGGCAGTCCTGATCGCCGGAGGCGCGGCGCTGGCGGCCCGGGCCAGCGCCGGAAGGGGTTAATGGCTCAGCCGCTCGATTTCCTCTTTCAGGCGCAGCTTCTGCTTCTTCAGATCCGCGATCTTCAGGGCATCCGTCGCGGGGCTGCGCTGGGCTTGTTCGACCATCTCGGACAGGGCTTCGTGCTTCCTGCGCAGTTCCACCAGATGCGATGCGATCGTCATGGTCGTCCTCCTGTAAAAG
>JBKBRG010000041.1:0-11223 GCA_046292325.1 Tabrizicola sp. | reverse complement strand
GGCGATCAGGGCGTCCGCTTCGGTCAGCTCTGGCTGGCCGTCGAAGTTGCGGACGTTGACCGCAGTGCCGAAGGCCTCGGCCCCGTAACGCGCCTCGAGCCCCGAACTGTCGCCCAGCGGATCGGCCTGGGCCACAAAGTCGGCCTGGGCGTTGGCGATCATCTCCTCGGTGTAGGGCACGCCCACCATCGCATGGGTTTCCAGCGAGTCGCGGATGTAGCGCCCGTCGATCCTGCGGTCGAACAGGAAGCCATAGGGCGGCATCACCGATTCCGGCACCACGGACTTGGCGTTGCGGAAGTGGTCCTGGTGCCATTCGTCGGAATAGCGCCCGCCCACCCGCGCCAGGTCCGGCCCGGTGCGCTTCGACCCCCACTGGAACGGGTGATCATACATCGACTCGGCCGCCAGGCTGTAGTGGCCGTAGCGTTCCACCTCGTCCCGCATCGGGCGGATCATCTGGCTGTGGCAGACGTAGCAGCCTTCGCGGATGTAGATGTCGCGCCCGGCCAGTTCGAGCGGCGTGTAGGGACGCACCCCTTCCACCTTCTCGATGGTGTTTTCCAGGTAGAACAGCGGCACGATCTGCACGATGCCCCCGATGGTCACCACCAGGAAGGACAGGATCAGCAGAAGCGTCGCGTGGGTTTCGATTGCCTTGTGCTTGTCAAGGATAGCCATGATGTGCCTCCTCCCTTATTCGGCCGGAACGGCGTTGTTGGCGTTGACCGGCGCCTTGGCCGGCTGGGCCTTGACCGTCATCCAGAGGTTGTAGGCCATGATGAGCGCGCCCGTCAGGTAAAGCACCCCGCCCAGCGCGCGCACCACATACATCGGGAACTTCGCAGCCACGGTGTCGGCGAAGGCGTTGACGAGGAAGCCGTTGGCATCGACCTCGCGCCACATCAGGCCCTCCATGATGCCGGTGACCCACATGGACGAGGCGTAGAGCACGATCCCGATGGTGGCGAGCCAGAAGTGCCAGCTGACCAGCGAGAGGCTGTAGAGCCGTTCGCGGTTCCACAGCCGCGGCACCAGGTAATAGAGGGCGCCGAAGGTGATCATGCCGTTCCAGCCGAGCGCGCCGGAATGGACGTGGCCGATGGTCCAGTCGGTATAGTGCGACAGGCTGTTCACCGCCTTGATCGACATCATCGGGCCTTCGAAGGTGGACATGCCGTAAAAGCCCACCGACACCACCATCATGCGGATGATCGGATCGGTGCGCAGCTTGTCCCAGGCGCCCGACAGGGTCATCAGACCGTTGATCATGCCGCCCCAGGACGGCATCCACAGGATGACCGAGAACACCATGCCCAGCGTCGAGGCCCAGTCGGGCAGCGCGGTATAGTGCAGGTGGTGCGGGCCGGCCCAGATATAGAGGAAGATCAGCGCCCAGAAGTGGATGATCGACAGCTTGTAGCTGAACACCGGGCGTTCGGCCTGTTTCGGGACGAAGTAATACATCATGCCGAGGAAGCCCGCGGTCAGGAAGAAGCCCACGGCGTTGTGGCCATACCACCACTGGATCATGGCGTCCTGCACCCCGGCGGTGACCTGGACCGAGGTCGAGCCGAAGATCGAGACCGGGATCGCCATGTTGTTCACCACATGCAGCATGGCGATGGTGACGATGAAGGACAGCAGGAACCAGTTGGCGACGTAGATGTGCGGCTCCTTCCGCTTGAACAGCGTGCCCATGAAGGTCGCGAGGAAGGCCACCCAGACCACGGTGATCAGCCAGTCGACATACCAGACCGGCTCGGCGTATTCCTTGGACTGGGTGCCGCCCAGGACATAGCCCGCAGCCGCCAGGACGATGATGAGCTGCCAGCCCCAGAACACGAACCAGCCCAGACTGCCGCCCCAGAGCCGGGTCGCGCAGGTGCGCTGGACGATGTAGAAGGACGACATGATCAACGCGTTGCCGCCAAAGGCGAAGATCACGGCGCTGGTGTGCAGGGGACGCAGCCGGCCGAAGTTGCCGTAGCCCTGAAGCCAGTCGAAGTTCAGCTGCGGGAAGGCCAGCTGGAAGGCGATGATCACGCCGACCAGAAAGCCGACCACGCCCCAGAAGGTGGTGGCGATGGCCCCGGCCCGCACCACCCCGTCCATGTATTCGTGGCTCAGGTCCGGTTTCGGATCCCCGGCCGTCCGCAGAACCCACAGGAAGGCGATACCCGCGGCCAGCATCACTGTCAGCGCGTTCACCTGATATGCCAGGTCCCGGGCGTAGTTGGCCGCGATCGCGGCCAGGACCGCGACGAGGCCAAGCCCGGCCAGTTTCAGATAGTCCCACATTGCTTGCGTCCCTTCGTCCTGTCTGTTGCGGCCGGCGCCCCGTTGACGATTCGGGGGCGCAGCCGCAGTCTACGACAGCGAGACTACTGCGATGCAGCGACAAAAGGCGCCTTGATCTGCGTCAAGCTGTTGCAGGGCCCCGATTGACCCTGGTCAAGGCGCAGGATGCCGGTTCCGGAGAAGGTGAGCCATCCGCAAACTCCGGACCCTCAACGGGAGACGATCATGGCCTACAAATCCCTTCTGACCGTCGCGACCTCGCCCAGGGATGTCCTCGGCACGGTGACAGCCGCCGCGCGCATCGCGCTGACGATGGATGCCCATCTGGACGCGCTGGCCCTCGGCGTCGACCGGACGCAGGTCGGCTACAGCTATGTCGGCTCGGGCGCGGTGGTGATTGCCGCCGCCATGGACCGTGCCGAGAACGAGGCCCGCGAAACCGAGGCTGCGCTGAATGCCGCAATCGGCGCACAGGTGCCGGCCTTGCGGTCGGCGGTGGAATCGATGGTGACGCAACTCGGGGCGCTGACCGATGTCGTGGCCTCGCGCGCGCGGTATGCGGACCTGGTGGTCCTGCCCCTGCCCTATGGCCAGGATCGCGGGGTCGAGGACGAGGCGGTGACGGAAGCCGCCCTGTTCGAGGGCATGGCGCCGGTCCTGATCATTCCGCCCGCAGGCATGCGCACCCCCGATCCGAAGCGGATCACCCTGGCCTGGAACCAGAGCCGCGAGGCCCTGGTCGCGGCGCGGCGGGCGATGCCCTTCCTGAAACGCGCCGACACGGTGCAGATCGTCGTTGTCGATCCGCCGACCCATGGCCCGGAACGCTCTGATCCCGGCGGGTTGCTGTGCCAATACCTGGTGCGGCACGGTGTCCGCGCAGAGGTCACGGTTCTGGCCAGGACGCTGCCGCGGGTGTCGGATGTCCTGGCCCGCCAGGTCCGGGACACGGACGCGGACCTGCTGGTCATGGGCGCCTATGGCCATTCGCGGTTCCGCGAGGCTATTCTTGGCGGCGCGACCCGCGACATGCTGGAACATTCGGAAATCCCGGTCTTCCTGGCGCACTGAGCCAGCCGACGCCGCAGTCCGGCGCGCCCTGCGGCCGGTCACGATACGGTCCCGGCGCTACTGGACGAAGCGCGGCATCGCGGGCGAGGGTGCGGCCGAACCGACGAGGACCAGTTCGGCCGCAGCTTCGAGCCCCGACTCCGCGTCGAGGCGCGCGGTAAGCAGTCGGGCGATCCGGACTGCCGCCGTGCCATCGCCGAAGGGGTTCGCCTTGCCGCGCAGCCCCGCCTTGCAATCGCGCCCGAGGATGTCGCGCCCGGCAGCCCGGATCCGGTCAGGGTCGGTGCCGGCCAGCCGGGCAAAGCCCGCGCTGATCGCCTCGCCCCGTTCCGATTCGTTGCGAACCACGAGGATGGGAACGCCGAAGGTCGGCGCTTCTTCCTGGACGCCGCCGGAATCGGTGATGATCATCGAGGCCGCGCTCATCACATAGACGAAGTCCTCGTATCCCAGGGGATCGAGCAGGCTGACATTCGGCAGATCGGCCAGGACGCCGCGAATGCAGCCCGAAACCGCCGGATTGGGATGGACCGGAAGCACAAAGGCATGGTCGGTGAAATCCGCGGCGAGGTCGCGGATCGCGGCGGCAACCCCGGCCAGGATCGGGCCGTGGCTTTCCCGCCGGTGCAGGGTGACAAGGACGATCGGGCGGCCGCCGGTGATCTGCTGACGCCAGGCCTCCAGCCGCCGGGCAAGCGCGGGAGTGCTGGCGATCCGCGCGCGCGTGGCAATCAGGGCATCCACGACCGTATTGCCGGTCAGATGCACACGGCCGGGATCCACCCCTTCGCCAAGCAGGTTCTGCCGCGCCCTTTCCGTCGGGGCGAAATGCAGGTCGGCAATCGGTGCGATCATGCGGCGGTAACCTTCCTCGGGCCAGGGGCCGGCAAGGTTGCCCGTGCGCAGGCCGGCCTCGACATGGGCCACCGGCACCCCGGCGTGGAACCCCGCGATGGCCCCGGCAAGCGCGGTGGACGTATCGCCCTGCACCACGATCCGCTGCTGCGGCTGGCGGTCCAGAAGCGCGCATATCCCGCGATGCAGTTCGGTGAAACGCGCGCCGGCCGAGCCCGCCATGGGGTCAAGCGAAAGTTCGATGTCGGGCACGATCCCGAAACCGGCCAGCGCCTCGCGCGCCATGACCGGATGCTGGCCGGACAGGCCGACCGTCACCTGCACGCGCGGATCGCCGCGCAGAGCCAGGGCAACCGGTGCCAGCTTGATCGCTTCGGGGCGGGTTCCGACAAGCACAAGTATCCGGTGCTTGCGCCGGGGGCGTTCCATAAACACGTTTGTGGCTCACTTCCGCAGGTTGGACACCGCCAGAACGCCAGACAGAGATTTCCGAAACCCTAAGGCCGATCCGGCTGCGGCAGGGATTTGTCCCTGATTTTAGCGATCTCCGCCGGAGCGCGATCCTGCCCGCACGCCCGGCGTCAGAGTCGCGCCAACTCCTGCTCGGCGGTTTCGCGCAGGGCCTGCAGGTCGGCGATCGCCGCCTCAAGGTCCTTGCGCTGGCGTTCCAGCGCGGCGAGCTGACGGTCCGCCAGCTGAAGCCAGGCTTCCAGCTGCGGTCTCTCGCCCTTCTTGCCGTAGATCAGCAGCCACTGGCGGATCTCTTCCAGCGAAAAGCCGAAGCGGCGGCCGCGCAGGATCAGCTTCATCCGGGCGATCTCGCGCGGGCCATAAAAGCGGGCGCGGCCCTCGCGCTCGGGGGCCAGAAGCTCGATGTATTCGTAATAGCGCAGCGTCCGCGGCGTCACGTCGAACCGGGCGCACATCTCCTTGAAGTTGAGGCGGGTCTCGGTCATGCGCAATCCTCCAGGCGGCAAAGCGTAAGGCTACGCCGCGGCCCGCGCAACGGTTTCGCCGCGCTTTCCGGGGGTTGCCTTCGCCCCTTCGCGGCGGTTTGATGCAGACCGAGGGACCCATGACCGACACCAGTTCCACCGCCCGCACGTTCATCTCCGCCCTGCCGCACAGTCATGCGCTGGGGATGCAGCTCGAGGCGATCGGCGCGGGGCGGGCGACGATCTCGATGCCCTATGACGCCGCGCTGGTGGGTGACCCGGAAACCGGGGTCATCCATGGCGGCGCCGTCTCGGCGCTGATGGACACGGCCTGCGGCGCGGCGGTGATGAGCCATCCGCAGGCCGGCTTCTCCACCGCCACGCTGGACCTGCGGATCGACTACATGCGCCCCGCGACGCCGGGGCAGACGATCCGCACAAGGGCCGAGTGCCACCATGTCACCCGGTCGGTCGCCTTCGTGCGGGCGGTGGCGACCGACGACGACGAAAGCCGCCCGGTGGCCATGGCCCCGGGGGCCGTCACGGTGGTGCGCCAGGGGTGAGGTTGCCGCCCGAGCCGGTTCACGTCGTCAAGCAGCGCCGCGAGGCCCTTCTGCGCGCGCTGGTCGAGGGCGTGCCCTACATCCGGTTCCTGGGCGTGCAGTTCGACCGGCGCGGCGACGAGCTGACCGCCGTGCTTCCCTTCCGGGACAGCCTGATCGGCAACCCGCGCCTGCCCGCGCTGCACGGGGGCGCGACGGCGGCCTTCCTGGAGATCGCGGCGATGATCGAGCTGTC
Organism: Tabrizicola sp.; assembly: GCA_046292325.1. GTDB lineage: Bacteria > Pseudomonadota > Alphaproteobacteria > Rhodobacterales > Rhodobacteraceae > Tabrizicola. Next base: position 5,263 of record JBKBRG010000041.1, on the reverse strand, counting down.
CTGGAGCACGCTGTGGGAAGGGGTCGAGGCGGAGGGGGCCCTGCCCGAAGGGCCGCTCCGGCTGCCCAAGACGATCGACTTCACCGTGGACTACCTGCGCGCCGGCCTGCCGCGCGACGCCTATGCGCGGGCGCGGGTCAACCGGTCGGGGCGGCGCTATGCATCCGTCCACGTCGAGGCCTGGCAGGACAACCGGGCGCGACTGTTCGCGCAGGCAACGGGCCATTTCCTGATGCCGCCGGCCGCGCGGAAATGACCGCGATCACCCATGGCCGCGTGCTGCGGATCGCCGGGCCGATCGTTCTGTCGAATGCCACGGTGCCGCTGCTCGGCGCGGTAGATACGGCGGTGATCGGCCAGCTGGGCGACGCGGCGAGCCTCGGGGCCGTTGGCATCGGCGCCGTGATCCTGGCCACGCTCTACTGGGCCTTCGGCTTCCTGCGCATGTCAACCTCGGGCCTGGCGGCGCAGGCGCAGGGCGCGGGCGACATGGGCGAACGCTCGGCCGTCCTGGTGCGCGCGCTGATCGTGGGCGTTGGGGCGGGTCTGGCGCTGGTGCTGGCGCAGGTGGCGCTGTTCGCGGGGGCGTTCTGGCTGGCGCCGGCCTCGGCGGCGGTCGAGGGCCTGGCGCGCGAGTATCTGGCGGTCCGCATCTGGGGGGCGCCGGCGACCATCGCGCTTTACGCGCTGACCGGCTGGCTGGTCGGGCTGGAGCGGACGCGGGCGGTCCTTGCATTGCAGCTGTGGCAGAACGGGCTGAACATCGTGCTGGACCTCTGGTTCGTCCTGGGCCTCGGCTGGGGCGTGCCGGGGGTGGCGCTGGCCACGCTGTTCGCAGAGTGGACCGGGCTGGCCCTGGCGCTGTGGCTGGCGCGCGATGCCTTCGGGCCCGCCCTCCGCGCGGCGCTGGCGCGGCTGGGCGACCGGGTCGCGATCCGGCGCATGTTTTCGGCCAGCCGCGACATCATGGGCCGAACGATCCTGTTGCAGCTTGCCTTCACCACCTTCGTCTTTCTGGGCGCGCGCTTCGGCGACGTGACGCTGGCCGCGAACCAGGTGCTGATGCAGTTCCTGGAGATCACCGCCTTCGCGCTGGACGGATTTGCCTTCGCCGCCGAGGCGCTGGTCGGGCAGGCGGTCGGGGCGCGATCGGTGGCCGACACCCGCGCGGCGGGGCGGATCACGATGCAATGGGGCTTCGGCGGCGCGGTGGCGCTGGCCGTCGTCTTCGCGCTGGCCGGGCCGGTCATCATCGACCTGATGACCACCTCGCCCGAGGTGCGCGCGGCGGCGCGGTCCTACCTGCCCTGGCTGGTGGTGGCGCCGCTGATCGGGGTCGCGGCCTGGATCTACGACGGCATCTTCATCGGCGCGCTGATGACGGGGGACATGCTGCGCGCGATGCTGGTTTCGGTCGCCGTCTATGCGGTGGCGCTGGCCGTTCTGGTGCCGCTGGCGGGGAATCACGGGCTCTGGGCCGCCTTGATGGTGATGAACGGGGCGCGGACCCTGGCGATGGGGCGGCTTTATCCGAAAGTCCTGGCCCTTCCCGCACGGGTCTGAGCCGCAGCGTCTGCCCGCATGAGGCTTGCCTTCCCCCCGGCCCGCCTGCCATGATCGACCGCCAAAGGGGAGCATCATGCGGAAATTCCTCGTCGTGCTGGACGACAGTCGCGAGTGTCTGAATGCCATGCGGTTCGCCGCGCTGCGGGCGGCCCATACCGGCGGGGGGGTGAAGATCCTGTCGGTGATCCCGCCGGATGAGTTCCAGACCTGGGTGGGCGTGGCCGACCTGATGCGGGCCGAGGCGCGCGAACGGATCGAGGCGCATTTCGAGGTCTTCGCCAAGTGGATGCGCGACAAGCAGGGGGTCAACCCGGAACTCGTCATCCGCGAGGGCGATCCAGTGAACGAGATCCTCGCCCTGGTCAAGGAAGACCCGGAGATCGGGGTCCTCGTCCTTGGCGCGGGCACCGACAAGGCGGGGCCGGGGCCGCTTGTCACCGCGATGTCGCGCAATTCCGGAAACCTGCCGGTGCCGATCACGATCGTTCCGGGCGACATGTCGAAGGAACGGCTGGAGAGCATCACCTGACGCGGCCCGACCACCGGCGCGGCGCCCGTCGCCAGGCGGCTTCCGGGGCTCGCCCCCCGGAAGGGCGGCACCGACGCCGATCTGGATGTCGGGGCGGTTTGCTGCCAGTCTGGCGATCGACCCGTCCTGTCCGACCTGCGCCGCCGCAGGACGGGTCCGCCATGACCGAAACATCTCGAGGACGCCTGGAATGCAGGATCTGACGACTTCGGCCCGCAAGCCGGCGCTGGACGGTGCCGGCATCCGCCGGCAGGCCACGGGCCGGACATGACACAGCCGGACAAGCCCCCGCGCAAGACCGGGATCGCGCATTTCCTGGCCGCTGCCGGCTATTCGCTGGCAGGCTTGCAGAGGCTTGCCCGGGAAAGCTCCTTCCGGCAGGAGGCGCTGTTCATCGCCGGGCTCTTGGTCGTCTTCCTGATCGTGGGGGCTTCGCCGGCCGAGATCACGGGACTGCTGGCCTTGGGCCTGGTGCTTGTCGCGGTCGAGGCGCTGAACACGGCGATCGAGGTGCTGGTCGATCACCTCTCGCCCGGCTGGTCCGAATGGGCGAAGGACGCGAAGGACCTGGGCTCGCTGGCCGTGGCCTGCACCATCGGGGCGATCGCGCTTCATGCGGGCATCGTGCTGATCTTCTAGGGTCAGGACCTTGCCTGACGCGGATGCATGGCAGCCATGCGGTTGCGCGCATTGGTTCGGTCGGGCTTCGGGACTAGATTGCTGGACCAGGGAGGAGCCTCTGATCGAAAGGCTCATGCAATGTCCGTCGTTCCGTTCCCAAGGCGCAGCGCCCCGCCCTTTCCCGCCGAGGCAGCCCCTTACTTCCAGACCGTCCGCGATGCGGACCGGGTCGTCCGGTTGCGCTCCCTGACCGCGGTCGAGCAGATGTATGCCTACTGGGGGTCCGACCTGGCCTGAGCCACGGCCTGAATCCTGGCAGGGGTCGAGACTTGACCTTCGGGGCGGCAAGGCGCATATCCGACAAGAGCAGTCGGAGACCGGAACAATGTTCATCCAGACCGAATCCACGCCGAACCCTGCGACGCTGAAATTCCTGCCCGGACAGACCGTTCTGGAGCTTGGCACCGCCGATTTCCCCAGCGTCGAGGCAGCGGCGAAGTCGCCGCGTGCGCGGCGGATCTTCGCGGCGGGCGGTGTCACCGGCGTCTTCTTCGGCACCGATTTCGTGACCGTGACCAAGGATGACTCGGTCGACTGGGCCCATATCAAGCCGCAGATCCTGGGCGCGATCATGGAGCACTACCAGTCCGGCCAGCCGGTGATCGAGGGCGAAGCCGCTTCGGGTGGCGGTCATGCAGAGCATACCGGCGAAGACGGCGACATCGTTCGCCAGATCAAGGAGTTGCTTGACACGCGGGTCCGTCCGGCGGTGGCGCAGGATGGCGGCGACATCACCTTCCACGGCTTTGACCGGGGCGTGGTCTACCTGCACATGCAGGGCGCCTGCGCGGGCTGCCCGTCCTCGACCCTGACGCTGAAGATGGGGATCGAGAACCTTCTGCGCCACTACATCCCGGAAGTGCTGGAAGTCCGGCCCGTCGCGGCCTGACCCCTTGGTGACGGCGCCTAGGTCCCCTTCGGTCGCTCCTCGCGGGGCGGGCGGCGCAGAAAGGGCGCAGCCGCACGGGACGCTTCCCCTGCTGGCCTTCGACACCTCGGGCCCGCATTGCGCGGCGGCGCTGCTGGTGGCGGACCGGGTCATCCTGCGCGAAGAGCAGATGGCCACCGGCCAGGCCGAACGGCTGATACCGCTGCTGGAAGAGCTGCTTGCCGAAGGCGGCATCGGCTGGTCCGACCTGAAGGCACTGGCGGTCGGCACCGGGCCTGGCAACTTCACCGGGGTCCGCATCGCGGTGGCCGCCGCCCGGGGGATGTCGCTTGGCCTGGGCATCCCGGCGGTGGGCGTGACGCGGCTGGAGGCGCTGGCGCATGGCCTGCCGCGCCCGCTGGTCGTCGTCGAGGACGCGCGGCGCAATCAGGTCTATGTCCAGCTTTTCCTGCCCGAAGGTCCGGGCCCGGCCCATCTGGCCGACCGCGTGGTGCCCGCCTGCGCGGCCACCGGCTCGGCGGCCGGCGCGACGGCCCTGCCGCCCGCGATGCCTCTGGTCGAGGCCATCGCGCGGATCGGTGCCGCCCGGGCCGCAGTTCCGCAACCCCGTCCCGCGCCGTTCTACCTGCGCGGGGCCGATGCGGCACCCCCCTCCGACCCGCCGCCGGTGATCCTGCCGTGACGCCCGAGGCGCTGGCCGCGCTGCACGCCCGCACCTTCCGCACCCCTTCGCCCTGGACGGCGGCCGATTTCGCCGGACTGCTGGCCGATCCGCTCTGCTTCCTGCTGGTCGAGGGCGACGCGGGCTTCCTGCTGGGCCGCGCGGTCGCGGACGAGGCCGAACTCCTGACGCTTGCGGTCGCGCCAGAGGCCCGGCGCCTTGGTCTGGGGCGCAGGCTGGTGGCGCGGTTCCTGTATCAGGCGCGGCTGCGCGGGGCCGTGCGGGCCCTGCTGGAGGTGGCCGCCGACAACACCGCCGCGATCGCACTCTACGAATCGTCGGGGTTCCGTCGGGCGGGCACAAGGAAGGGCTATTACCGCACCGACGGGGGGCAGCGGATCGACGCGCTGGTCATGGCCCGCGATCTGGGCCCGGCGCCGGGCCACTAGCCGTTACTGACCAATGGGTCAGGTTTTTGCCGGGTTCACGCGAATCTGGCTTGACCCCTGTCAGGGCTTTGTCGCTAATCATGCCGGACCCCGCCCGCGACCGGAGCTTCCGGCGGACTGGACGGGTGAGTGTTGTATCAACCGGGAGAGCACCCATGAGCCTTATGAAATCCCTTGCCGGGGCCAGCTGCGCATTCGCCCTGATGTCGGGCGTCGCCGCGGCCGAGCCGGCGATCATCTTCGACCTGGGCGGCAAGTTCGACAAGTCCTTCAACGAGGCGGCCTTCAATGGTGCGACCCGCTGGGCCGAGGAAACCGGTGGTACATTCAAGGAACTGGAAATGCAGGACGAGGCCCAGCGCGAACAGGCGCTGCGCCGTCTGGCCGAGGCCGGCGCGAACCCGGTCGTCATGACCGGCTTTGCCTTCGGCGACGTGCTGAACAAGGTCGCCCCGGACTTCCCGAACACCAAGTTCGCGATCCTCGAC
>JBKBRG010000040.1:0-11245 GCA_046292325.1 Tabrizicola sp. | reverse complement strand
TTCCCCTCGCCCGCCCCGCGCCCTATAACGCCCGCGTCGTCAGGAGAGCCGCCCATGCGCGAAGCCACCGTCACCCGCACCACCGCCGAGACCGCGATCTCGGTCACCGTGAACCTCGACGGCACCGGCCGGCACGACTGCCAGACCGGCATCGGCTTCTTCGACCACATGCTGGACCAGCTGGCACGGCACAGCCTGATCGACGTGACCGTGCGGGCAAAGGGTGATCTGCACATCGACGATCACCACACGGTCGAGGACGTGGGCATCGCGCTTGGCCAGGCGCTGGCGAAGGCCCTGGGCGACAAGCGCGGCATCCGCCGCTATGGCCATTTCCGGCTGGCGATGGACGACGCGCAGATCGCCTGCGCGCTGGACCTGTCCGCGCGGCCCTATCTGGTCTGGACCGTGGCGTTCCCGACGCCGAAGATCGGCACCTTCGACACGGAACTCGTGCGCGAATTCTTCCAGGCCCTGGCCACCCACGGCGGGATCACCCTGCATGTGGACAAGCTGCACGGCCTGAACAGCCACCACATCGCCGAGGCCGCCTTCAAGGCCGTCGCCCGCGCGCTGCGGCAGGCGGTAGAGCCCGACCCGCGGCTTGGCGATGCGCTGCCCTCGACCAAGGGCGCCCTGTGACCTCCGGGCGCCGCAGATCTTTTCCAAAGGATTTGCAAGAGTTCTCGAAAACTCCTGACCTCACCTGAGAAGACCGATCGCATGCCCCTGACCGTCCTCGTCGATTACGATTCCGGCAACCTGCACTCGGCCGAAAAGGCCTTCCAGCGCATGGCGGCCGAGACGGGCGGGGGCGAGATCCTCGTCACCTCCCGCCCCGAGGACGTGGCCCGCGCCGACCGGATCGTGCTGCCCGGTGACGGGGCCTTTCCGGCCTGCCGGGCGGCGCTCGGCAGCCATGGCGGGCTGTTCGAGGCCATCGAAGAGGCCGTGATCCGCAGGGCCCGCCCCTTCCTCGGCATCTGCGTCGGCATGCAGATGCTGGCCTCGCGCGGGCACGAATACCGCCTGACCGATGGCTTCGGCTGGGTCCCTGGCGAGGTCGTCAGGATCGAGCCTGCCGACAGGTCGCTCAAGGTGCCGCACATGGGGTGGAACGATCTGGTGGTGGAACGTCCGCATCCCGTGCTCGAGGGCATCGCCACCGGCGATCACGCCTATTTCGTCCACTCCTACCATGTCCGCGTCGCCGATCCGGCGCACCGGCTGGCCTTCTGCAACTATGGCGGGCCGATCACCGCCATCGTCGGGCGCGACAACATTCTTGGCACCCAGTTCCACCCCGAGAAATCGCAGGGACCGGGCCTGCGCCTGATCGCCAACTTCCTGCGCTGGCGCCCCTAGGGGCCAACCGGCAGCCTGCGGCGGACCAATCTCCCGTCGATCACCGCAAGACCCGCCATGATCAGCGCAAGCCCGGCGAGCTGCGCAGGCGCCAGCCGTTCGTCCAGCACCAGCCAGCCCATGAGGCTGGCACTGACCGGGATCAGGAAGGTCACCAGCGACAGGTTCGTCGCCCCCGCGCGGGCCAGCAGGCGGAAATAGATCAGATAGGCCAGCGCCGTGGACAGCCCGGCCAGCGCGATCACCGCAAGGATGGGGCCTTGCCCCGGCCAGCCCAGCGTCCAGGGCGCATCCGCCACCAGCCAGACCGGGAACAGCAGGAGACTGCTCGCCACCACCTGCCCGAAGGCCGTCGCCAGCGGCGCAACACCCATCGCGCGGAACCGGCGCCCCCAGACCCCGGCGATGCCATAGGACAGCGCGGCGGCAAGGCAGGCCCCCATCGCGACGGCCTCTCCGCCAAGGCCCTCGCCGGCCAGCATGACGACGACCCCGGCAAAGCCGAGCCCGATCCCCGCAGCCTTCGCCGCCGTGATCCGCTCGTCCCGCGTTGCCAGATGCGCCACGCCCAGCGTGAAGAGGGGCGTCGTCGCGTTCAGGACCGAGGCCAGCGCCCCGGTGATCTGCCCCTGCGCCGTCACCAGCAGCGTGAAGGGCAGCGCGTTGTTGAACAGCCCCATCACCAGAAGCGCAGGCCAGGCGCGCTGCGGCGGCACGGCCTGCCGGGTGCCGGCCAGCACCAGACCGAGGATCAGCGCCGCCAGCGCCACCCGGCCCCAGACGATGGTCAGCACGGGCAGTCCGGCCAGCGCGATCTCGGCAAAGAGGAAGGATCCGCCCCAGAGCAGGGAAAGGATCGCAAGCAGCAGCCAGTCATTCCGGGTCATCGCGGGCACCTCCGCCCCCGGTCTAGCCGGGGCGACCGGCCCGCGCGACCCGGACCTTGCGCTTACTTCACCCGCTTCCAGGTGCCACCGTCGCGGCAGATGCCCAGCACGCAGCCGCGCACCGACAGGTTGTCGCCCTTCAGCGTCATGTCGCCGTTGTAGGTCTTGTCGCGGTCGGGCGACCAGATCTTGCCATCGTCATAAAGCCCGTCGGGATAGGCCACCATGTCCCAGATGATGCGCTTGCCGATGTTGGGGCTGGCGATTTCCTTGCCCGTGCTGTCGAAGGCCTTGACCAGCGTGCCGCAGAAGGCCGGCCCGCAGGGCTTGATCTGCACATGGCCGTAATTGCCGTTGTCGTCCTTGCGGGTCTGCCAGGTGCCCTCGACCGGGTCGGCCAGGGCCGTGCCGCCGATGACCGCCAGCGCGGCGGCAAAAGCGAAAATCCTCATGGGTGTCCTCCTCACGAAATCCCCGTGGTCGAGATTGCCGCAGCCACCGAACCGATCAAGCGTGACGTGGGGTCGCCTTTGCCGCCTTTTCATTCGGCCCGCCCCGTGCCAAAGACCCGCCGACCAGCGATGGAGCCGCCCATGATCCTGTATCCCGCCATCGACCTGAAGGACGGCCAATGCGTCCGGCTCCTGCGCGGGGAAATGTCGGCCGCCACCGTCTTCGGCGACGACCCCGCCGCCCAGGCGCTGAAGTTCCAGGCCGCGGGCTGCGACTGGCTGCATCTGGTGGACCTGAACGGCGCCTTCGCGGGTCAGCCGGTGAACGGCGCGGCGGTGGAGGCGATCCTTGCCGCCGTATCGGTGCCCTGCCAGCTCGGCGGCGGGATCCGCGACATGGCGACCATTGCCCTGTGGCTGGACAAGGGCCTTGCCCGGGTGATCCTCGGCACCGTGGCCGTCGAGAACCCCGCCCTCGTGCGCGAGGCCGCCCGCGCCTTCCCCGGCCGGGTGGCCGTGGGCATCGACGCCCGCAAGGGGCGCGTGGCCACCAAGGGCTGGGCCACGGAAACCGACGTCATGGCCACCGACCTCGCCCGCAGCTTCGAGGATGCCGGCGTGGCCGCGATCATCTACACCGACATCGACCGCGACGGGGCGATGCAGGGCCCGAACATCGAGGCGACGGCGGCGCTGGCCCGGTCCGTCTCGATCCCGGTCATTGCCAGCGGAGGCGTCAGCCGGATGGAGGATCTGCTCGCGCTGCGCGATACCGGCGTCATCGCCGGGGCCATCTCGGGCCGGGCGCTCTATGACGGGGCGATTGACCTGGCCGAGGCGCTCGGGGCTCTCAAGGCATAGCTCCTCGTTCGATTTCGTCTCCGCGTCGCGAGCCCCGGCGGGGACAAACGAAATCACCGACGTGCGGCACGCCAGACCAGCCACCCCAGCCAGAAGACCGACCCCAGGATCGACAGCGCCGCCACGATCCAGTTCGCCCCCAGCGTCCCCCAGCCCTGCGCCCAGCCAAGCGGGGCCAACACCACCACCAGCGCAGGCGCGATCAGGAACAGAAGGTGCTGCCAGACCGGCACCGGTTCTCCCAACGGCACGGACCGGTCCTGCTGTCCAAGCCGGCGCATCACCCACAGCAGAAGGCCCAGGACCAGCGGCAGCACCACCCGCATCGGGTTCGGATCGGCGACCGACTGCGCCACCCAGACCACAGCCGCAAGCGCAGGCGCGATCCACAGCACCCAGGCCCTCGGCCTAGGCAGGCGGCCCATCCGGTCCATGACCACATGCGCAAACACCACCACCCCCCCGCATCCGATCAGATAGACCGCCAGAGCCGGCGTTGCGCCAAGATCCGTCCGCTCTTCGACCCAGTATTGCGCCCAGAAAGCGCCGAAGAGACCATAGGCGGCCCAGACGAGCGCCATGCGCCAAGCCCCAAGCCGCGCACCGGACCGCCCCAGCCCCAGCGCCACCCCACCCGTGATGAGCGCGTGCCAGGCCAGGGGTGTCCAGACCAGGAAGAACAGCGGCGGCGAGGGCTGGTAGATCGTCCCCGCGATCACTCCTTCCGACATGTAGCCCACGATCGCTGCGCCAAGAAACACCGCGGGCCACCCACCGACCCCGGACCAGATCACCGCTGACAGTGCCACAGCCGAGGCCACCGAAAAGGCCAAGACCGTCAGCAGCCACTCACTCGCGGTCAGATTGCCAGACGGCATCGACCAGAACAGGTTCTCGGAGCCCCAGACGGTCACTCCGCCAAAGCACAGGGACAAGAGCAGATAGCGAAGTGCGTCCATGCCAAACCCAAAATGTAAACCAAATTAACATAGACAGGGACGGATCTTCCGGTCAATCCCCGCGCCCAAAGCCGATGAAAAGTGCCTCCCTCCCCGTCCTTGGGGAGGGGATGGGAGCGGGGGGCAAGCGGCCGCGACCGCCGCACCGAAACCGGGTTTCCCCTCGCCTTCGGCAGAAAACCCGTTCGACACATCCGCCACGACCATCTGCACCGACTCCCTCCCCCGCGCCCCCTCGCTCTGGTCCCTCCACCAGCCCGGCGACCTCCTTGACTGCTGCTGGGTCCCCTCCACCCTCACCCCGCGTGAGGCGGCAACCCGTAGCCCTGCCCACCCCGAATGGGCCGCAGCACTCCTCCGGCTCCGCAACGCCCTCGTCCTCCCCTTCGGCCTCAAGACCGGAGAACCGCACGCCCCGATCTTCGCCACCTGCCTGGAAAGCGACACCGAACTGATCCTCGGCACCGACGACCGTAAGCTGAACTTCCGCATCGGTCCCTTCCGGCAGGATGGCGGCTTTCATGGCCTGACGGGCCCGCCCCCACGGCCTCCGGGGCCGGGCCGATCTGCGGCCGGTGATGCCCTTCGCCAACCCCATCTCGCGCGGGGCCGTAAAGCGGATGGCCACGGGGCGTTAGCCATCGGGTTTCCAAATTCCCAAGGCCCACAGTCAACGCATTGATTCCCAATCGGAAACCGGAAATGTCCACCGTGGACACCCCCGATCTCGAACCCGCTTGCTTTTCCGCCCCCCACGCGGCATTCCTGCCGCCATGCTCAAGACCCGCATCATCCCCTGCCTCGACGTGGCCGACGGTCGCGTGGTGAAGGGCGTCAATTTCGTCGATCTGATCGACGCCGGCGACCCGGTCGAGGCCGCGAAGGCCTACGATGCCGCGGGCGCGGACGAGCTCTGCTTTCTCGACATCATGGCAACCGAGGACAACCGGGCCACGATGTTCGACCTCGTGACCCGCACGGCCGAGCAGTGCTTCATGCCCCTCACCGTCGGCGGCGGGGTCCGCACGCCCGAGGACGTGCGCAGGCTCCTTCTCGCGGGCGCCGACAAGGTCAGCTTCAACTCTGCCGCCGTGGCCGACCCGGACGTGGTGGCCCGGGCCGCCGACCGCTTCGGATCGCAGTGCATCGTCGTGGCCATCGACGCCAAGACCACCGCGCCCGGCAAGTGGGAGATCTTCACCCATGGCGGCCGCCGCGCGACCGGCATCGACGCGGTCGAGTTCGCGCGCACCGTCGCCGCCAGGGGCGCGGGCGAGATCCTGCTTACCTCGATGGACCGCGACGGCACCCGCGCCGGGTTCAACATCCCGCTCACCCGCGCCATTGCCGATGCGGTGGACATCCCCGTCATCGCCAGCGGCGGCGTCGGCACGCTCGACCACCTCGTCGAGGGCATCGCGCAAGGCCATGCCTCTGCCGTCCTCGCCGCCTCGATCTTCCACTTCGGCACCTTCACCATCAGCGAGGCCAAGGCCCACATGGCCGCCGCCGGCATCCCGGTGAGGCTGTCATGAGCCTGCAAAGACTCGCCGCCACCATCGCCGCCCGCAAGGGGGCGGACCCCGAGACCTCGTGGACCGCAAAGCTTCTGTCCAGGGGCCCGGAGAAATGCGCCGAGAAGTTCGGGGAAGAGGCCGTCGAGGCGATCATCGAGGCCGTGAAGGGCGACCGCGCCCGGCTGACCGCCGAAGCCGCGGATGTCCTCTACCACCTGCTCGTCATGCTCGCCGCCCGCGATGTGACGCTGGACGAGGTTCTGGCCGAGCTGGAGCGCCGCGAGGGCACCTCGGGCATCGCCGAAAAGGCCGGGCGCTGATCCGCAGCCCGGCGCCAAGGCCCGAAGGAGGACCGACGAACCGGGCGGTCAAAGCCCCAGATGCGGGATCTCGATGGCCGGGCAGCGGTTCATCACCACCCGCAGGCCGGCATTGCGGGCGCGGGAGGCCGCGGCCTCGTCCACCACACCGATCTGCATCCAGACCACCTTGGCGCCGATGCGCACCGCCTCGTCCGCCACGGGTCCTGCCTCCTCGCTGCGACGGAAGATGTCGACCATGTCGATCGGCGCGATCGCGGCCGCCTCGGCCAGCGTGGCCACCACCGTTTCGCCCAGTGCCTGCTGCCCCGCCTGTCCGGGGTTCACCGGGATCACGCGATAACCCTTGCGCTTCAGGAACTCGGCCACCCGGTGACTGGGGCGATCGGGCCTGGGCGACCAGCCCACCATGGCGATGGTCCTGACCGAGGTCAGGATGTCACGGATGTCGGCATCGCTGGGCATGGCACCTCCGGCAGGAAAAAGGCGCCCGAGGGAACCTCAGGCGCCAAGTCGCGGAACGAGGGACAGTGAAGAGAGTTACGGGGTTCCGGTCCCGTGCCTCTTCGTTGTCATTTAGAGATACGAATGCGATCTTGAAGGCCTGTCGCAAAGACGTGAACGGGACAGGCGTCATTGCCGCGCCGCCACATAAAGCGACACCGCGGCCGCGTTGGACACGTTGAGGCTGCCGAAGGCCCCGGCGAAGGGAATCCGCGCCAGCACGTCGCAGGTCTGGCGCGTCTTTTCCCGCAGGCCCGGCCCCTCTGCGCCCAGCACCAGCCCGATGGGCCGGCCGGCCACGGCCGCAACCGCATCGGCCAGGGTGACCGGCGCCTGGCCATCCAGCCCGATCAGCGTGAAGCCCATGTCCTTCAAGGCCTCCATCGCCTCGGCGAGGTTGGTGACCTTCAGATAGGGCTGCCGCTCCAGCGCGCCGCTTGCCGTCTTGGCCAGCGCCCCGGTTTCCGGCGCCGAGTGATGCCTGGGCGCGATGACCGCGCGGGCCCCGAACACCTCGGCCGACCGCAGGATGGCGCCCACGTTGTGCGGGTCGGTCACCCGGTCCAGCAGGACGACCAGCGGCAACCCCTCGCCGCCCGCGCAGACCTCGGTGAACCTGCCCCAGTTCAGCGGCCGCACCTCGACGGCCGCGCCCTGATGGACCGAGCCCTCGTCGATAGGCACGTTGAACCGGCGCGGATCCACCACCTCCGGGGTCATGCCCGAGGCCGCGACCGCCGCTTCCAGCTTGTCCAGCGCGTTCCTGGTCAGGACCAGACGCAGCTTTTCCCGCCGCGGGTTCAACAGCGCATCGCGCACCGCGTGCAAGCCGAACAGCCACACGGTTTCCCGCGCCTCGCGCCGCTCGCCGCGTTCCTTTTCCACCACCCAGGCCGGTTTCCTGCCGCCTGCCGCCATCTGCGCATTCCTCGAGAACCAGCCCGGACCTTTGCGCGGCCCGGCCCCCCGATGCAAGCCGAAAACTTGCCCCTTCACCCTTGACGCCCCCCGCCCCCTTGAGTAGACGGACCCCCGGCGGGCGACGAGCTGCAAGGTGCGGCAGGGGACTGTAACTCCCCCGGGGCGACCCATGCCTGGTTCGATTCCAGGGTCGCCCACCATTCCCTCGAAACGTTGAATTTCTTCGGGCCTGACCGGGCTCGTGCCGTTCGCATGGCAAGGGTCGCGCCAACCCTCGCCCGATCAAGCCGGGCCAGACCGCGCGCGCGATCCCTGCACATCGGCGCCGCCGGTCAATCCCCCTTGCAGAGACCCCCACGGGATGCGACACCCCTGACGCAGACCGGGGTCACCATGTCCTTTTCCGCCCAGTTCACCCATGCCATCACGCGCCAGCCCCCGGCCTCGATCGTCCGGGGCCTGCGCGCCGCCAACACCATCCGCTGCAACGATCCGGTGCCGATTCCCGCAGGCTTTCCCCCGACCCGCGACGCGATCGCCGCCGCTGCGTTCGCCATGCGCGAGATCGGCAAGCGGGAATGCGCGACGCTTGACGGGGGCATGTCCTGCCTCAGCCCGGGCTTCACCCCGTCATGAAATTCAACATCCTCGCCATCGGACAAGCCGGGCGGCTGGAACACGAGGCGATCCTGCTGGCAGCCTCGTTGCGGCTCTGCGACCCGGACTTCGCGGGCACCCTCTACATCGGCGAGCCGCAGCCAGGGCCGAAATGGGCCGAGGATCCGCGGATGTCGGACCGGACGCGCCGGGTGCTGACCGGGCTGGGCGCGACGATCCTGCCCTTCGAGAGCCGCAGCTTCGGTTCGGATTACCCGCACGGCAACAAGATCGAGGCGCTGGCCGCCCTGCCCGACGCGCCCTTCCTGTTCCTTGACACCGATACGCTGGTGACCGGGCCGGTCAGCGCGATCGCCTTCGATTTCGCAAGGCCATCCGCCTCGATGCGGCGCGAGAATACCTGGCCCAGGGCGGAACTCTACGGCCCCACTCCGACGCAGACCTGGAAGGCCCTTTACGACCGCTTCGGTCTCGATTTCGGCACGAGCCTCGACCGCAGCTGGCCCGAGGACTACTGGCAGCGTTTCCTCTACTTCAACGCGGGCTGGTTCTTCCATGAAAGCCCGCGCGCCTTCGGCAACCGCTTCCTCGCCTGGGCGCGCGACATCCGCGACGCCCCGCCCGAGGAACTGGTCTGTCAGGAGCTTTACCCCTGGCTCGACCAGATCGCCCTGCCGCTGGTGATCCATTCCTTCGGCGGCGGGCGGCCAGGGCCGGAGCTGTCGAGGTGCTGGAGACCATCGCCGCCGACCCCGACCTGCGCCCCGTGCTGCGGCACTGGGGGGCGTTCAAGCGGATGGTGATCCAGGGCGAGGGGGCAAAGGCGCGGGCGCTGTTCGACCGGGCCGACCTGCCTCGGCGCGAGCAGATGATCCGGAACCGGCTGAAACGCGAAGGGCTCTGGATCCGCTGACCCGACGGACCCGAGGGCACGACGCCCCGCGGCGAAGCCGCAGGCGCAGGATGAGGGAACGCGCCGGCGTCAGGCGCGCAGGGTGTCGGCCAGCGGCTTGAACAGCGCGTCGTTCGCCGCGATCAGCGCGCCGTCCAGGGGATCGCTGCCCTCGCGCAGCCCCTCGACCAGACCTCCGGCCTCCTTGACCAGAAGCACGCCCGCCGCCACGTCCCATGCCGACAGCTCGCGTTCCCAGTAGCCGTCGAAGCGGCCGGCGGCGACATAGGCAAGGTCCAGCGCCGCCGCCCCCCAGCGCCGCACCCCGGCGCAGGCGGGCATCAGCCGGCCCAGATCCTTCAGCATCGCGGGCAGCGTCGATTTCGCCCCGAAGGGCACGCCGGTCGCGAACACCGCCTCGTGCATCGCGCGGCGGCCCGAGACCCGCAGGCGGCGGTTGTCGTTCAGCCAGCAGCCCGCGCCCTTCTCGGCCCAGAACATCTCGTCCTTGGCCGGGTCATAGACCACGGCCGAAACGATCTCGCCCTTGTGTTCAAGCGCGATCGACACCGCCCAGTGCGGCATCCCGTGCAGGAAGTTCGTGGTCCCGTCCAGCGGATCGACGATCCAGCGCCGGGTCGGGTCGGCCCCTGCCGCGCCGCCGGTTTCCTCGCCCAGCCAGCCATAGGTCGGCCGCCCGCCGAGAAGCTCTTCCTTGATCAGCCGCTCCGCCTCGCGGTCGGCCCTGGAGACGAAATCGCCCGGCCCCTTGGCCGAGACCTGAAGATTCTCGACCTCGCGGAAGTCCTTGACCAGGCTGCGCCCCGCCTTGCGCGCCGCCTTGATCATCAGGTTGAGGTTGGCCGAGCCCTGCATCTTCCGCTCCAACAGCTTTTCAAGCCCGGCGCTATAGCGGGTCGGGGGCGGGAAAGAAAGGGGGGCGGGCCGCCTACCGGACGATCACCACGCGCGTGTTCTCCATCCCTTCGGCCTTGACCATGTTGAACAGGATCTTCGCGTTGTCGGGATGCAGCCGCACGCAGCCCCGGCTGGCCGGTGCGCCCAGCTTGTCGATCTGGTCGGTGCCATGGATCGCGTAGTGCCCGTCGTAGAAGATCGCAAAGGGCATCGGCGCGTTGTTGTAGCGGCGCGAGCGGTGGTTCTTCGACAGGAACTCGGGCGCATAGGTGCCGGTGGGGGTGATCTTTCCGGGCTTCGCGGTCGAGACCGGCCAGGTGTAAAGCAGGCGACCCTCGTGATAGACCTGCATGGTCTGCGCGGAAATCGAGACCCGGGCCAGAACCCGTTCCGCAAGGGCCTGGCCCGGCATCAGGGCCAGCAGCGGGGCCAGCACCAGGGAAAGCGCGGCAAAATGGCGGCGCATGGAAACCTCCGAATGAATCGACCAATCACGGGCAGCAGTCCCGCGTCTGCACATCAATCAATGAAAAGCCGGCAAAAATCCGGTCCGGAATCCCGGGATTGTGGCGGGTTTGCGTCAGCCGGCGTCGTGAAGGCCGGTTTCCAGCGCGCCGATCTCGGGGCCCCGAAGTTCGCGCAGAAGCTTGCGCCGGATCGCGGCAGGGTAGTCGGCTTGCGTCGGTGCGCTTTCGACAAAGGCGCCGGGGCCGCGGATCACCTGCGAGCGGTAGTAGTCGAGAAGCCCGGCCTCGTGTTCGCCCACCGCCAGACCGTTCACGGTGATGCCGCTGAAATCCTCGCGCTCGTAGGTCCGCGCGACCGAGATGCCCTCGTTGTTCTGCCCGTCTCCGGCCACGTCGATCACCCGCCGCTCGCAGTCCGGCGCGTCCTCCATCAGCTCTCGGCCATAGCGCAGCGCGTCGCCCAGCGCGGTCGCCAGCCGCGCCTCGGGGCGTGGGGTGCGGCGCAGGGTCCGGATCACCCGGTCCAGCGCCTCGGGGCTGTCCAGCATCACCCAGTCCTGCACC
>JBKBRG010000039.1:0-11279 GCA_046292325.1 Tabrizicola sp. | reverse complement strand
GCTCTATCACCTGATGGTCGAGGACCTGCCCCTTTCCGTCCTCAGCACCGAGAAACAGCGCCCGGCCGAAGGTGCCCCGATCGGAGTCAGCGTGCCGGTGGGGGCGCTGCACCTGTTCGATGCCGACACCGGCCGGCGGATCGAGCCGAAGCCGGCCGAAACCCCGGTCGCCGTGCCGGCATGACCATGACGACGGACCGGGCGGCGATGCTCGACTACCTGACCGGCGCCGCGACCGGCGGCTCCGCGCCGGCTTCGGTCGGGCAGAAGTTCACCGCGGCGGGAGAGGTCATGCCCTATGCCGGCAACACCTTCATCTGCCACATCCCGCCCGGTCCCGCGCATGATGCGCTGACCGGGACCGCCGCCCGCCTGCGCGCCGCCGCACCGGCCGGGGCCTATGCCTTCCTGCCCCCGGCTTCGTATCACATGACGGTCTTCGAGGGCGTCACGGACCGCGACCGCACCGGCGGGCGCTGGCCGGAGGATCTCGATCCCGCCCTGCCGGTCGAGGCCGTCACGCAGGCCTTCCTGCCGCGGGTGGCCGCGCTGGACCTGCCCCGCAAGGTCCGCGTCCGGCCGACCGGCCTTTTCGCGGGGACGACCGTGCAGGTCACCGGCGCGACCGAGGCGGACGAGGCCGCGCTGCGCGCCGCACGCCAGACCCTGCGCAAGGCAACCGGCATCCGCCGCCCGGACTTCGCCAGTTACCGGTTTCACATCACGCTGGCCTATCTTCTGCGCTGGCTGACGCCCGCCGAGGCCGCCGCGATGGCCGATCTT
Source organism: Tabrizicola sp. (assembly GCA_046292325.1). Classification (GTDB taxonomy): domain Bacteria; phylum Pseudomonadota; class Alphaproteobacteria; order Rhodobacterales; family Rhodobacteraceae; genus Tabrizicola. The sequence continues at coordinate 10,496 of JBKBRG010000039.1, read as the reverse complement.
TCCACGAGGCTGGCCGCCGGGCTTGCCAACCTTCAGCCCGAGATCGCGCTGGCCGGCATCGAGTTCTGCACCTTTGCCGACATGCATGCCTTCCCCCTTGCCGCGCGCCTGTCCTGAAGCCCCAGGCCGGGCTCGGCTCCCCGCGCCCGCAGGGCGTCGAACGGGCCTTGATCCCGCGCCGCGGGCGCGTCGGGCCCCAGGGTCGGACACGCAAGGGTTGCGCAGAAAGCGCTTGATAAACAGGCGCTGCCGGGCGACATTTCCGGAATTCTCAGCGCAAGTCGGCATGGGCCACGCCTCCATGGCAGACCTCAGGCCAAACCGGTCATTTCATTGGAGCAAGTGCATTGCAAACCACCCTGATCCGTTCACCCATCCCCTGTCATCCCGGCATCCGGGCCGGCTCTTGACCGGCTCGGCTCCTTCCAGCCACATCGCCGAGGCTCATCTGCGCGGCGATCCCGTCATGCCCTGCGCCGCCCATGCCCCGGTCCTGCATCTGCGCCATGGGCCGGCCGGCGTGGCGCTGTCCGGAACCGCGATGGCCCGGCTCGGCCACCGGCCCACGCCTCCGGATACCGGGCTGGGCCTTCATGCCGGCTGGGAGTGGGACGGAAGCAGCCTTGCCGCCGAGGTGGATGCGCTGGGCTATTTCAGCCTGTTCTACTACATCAAGGGGTCCGAGATCGCCGTCTCGCCCTCGATCCTGCGGATCCTGGCGCTTGGGGTCGATGCCGAACCGGACCCGGTTGCACTTGCAGTCTTTCACCGCCTCGGGCACTTCCTTGGCGAAGACACGCCCTTCCGGCACATAAGGGTGCTGCCTCCTGCGGGCAGGCTGGTCTGGCGCAACGGGCAGGCCACGGTGTCCGGCGACCTGCCCATCCCGCGCGAGGCGGGGCTGAGCCGGTCGCAAGCGGTCGAAGCCTTCATCGAGGTGCCGCGAGCCGCGATCCGCCGCTTTCTGGCCGACTGGGACGGGCCGATCGTGCTGCCCCTGTCGGGCGGGCGGGATTCGCGGCACATCCTGCTGGAAATGCTCCATCAGGGCCGCAAGCCCGATTTCGCGGCAACCTTCCATCAGGGGGGCCGGGTCCTCGACCGCGAGGTGCAGGCGGCGCGGGCGGTGACGGAACGGGCAGGGGTGCGCCACGGGCTGCTTGGCCACCCGCGCAGCCGGCTGCGCGATGCGGTCCGCGCGATCTTCCTGACCCAGTTCTGCGCCGACGAACATGCGCAGATGATGCCGATGCACGATTACCTGGCCGGCACGCCGGGCGTCGCGGCGATGGACGGGATCGGCGGCGACATCCTGACCAATCCCGACGATTCGGCGGCCGGTTTCCTCGACCTTGCCCGCAAGGGCGACTACGACGGCATCGCCCGGCGTCTGGCCGCGGGGCACGGCAGCGTCATCAGCCGCCCGGGTCATCTCGGCGGGGCCGGGGCGATCCATTCGCCCGAACTCGAAGAGGCGGCCATCGCGCGCATCGCCGAGGCGATCCGCGCCTTCGACGACGCGCCCGATCCCTACCAGGCCTTCTGGTTCTGGAACCGCACGCGGCGCGAGATCGCCTTCGTCTCGACCGCCATCCTCGGCCCCGCGGCGCGGGTCGGCTGCCCCTTCCTTTCGCCCGAGTTCGTGGAGCTGGGCCTTTCGCTGCCCTTTGCGGTCACGCGCGACCAGCGGCTGCATGATGATGCCATCGCCCTGGCCTATCCGGCCTTCGCCGACATTCCCTATGCGGAAGGGTTCCGCAACCCGCCCCTGCCGCCCCTGCCGCGCCTGCGCGTCTCGCGCGCGGTCAATGTGATCGACGGCCTGCGCATGGCGGTGCTGGCAGAGCCGGACAGGCCCCTGACGGCGATGCGGCACCTGCTGGCCCGACAGCCGCTGCGCCGCAGGACCGCCGACATCTACCGGCTGCATGACCGTTTCGTCACGACTATGGATGCGGACGAGGCCCGCAGGCTCATCGCGCTCGAGGACCGGCTTCAGCGCACGGCGCCGAAAGGCGAAAGGGTGGTGTCCGATGTCTTTGGCGCTTGAGGCACAGCTCATCCGCATCCGCAAGTTTCTCGACCGGCGCCGGGCCGACCGGTTCCGCCAACGGGCCATGGCGCGGCCCTTCTCGCCCGATGCGCGGTCTCGCCTGCTGCTGGTGACCCAGCCCGAGCGGTTGCCGCAAAGCCAGATCTACCCGTTCCATCACTACGCCGCCGACCTGCGGCGGCTGTATGGCACGGACATCCGCGAGGCGGCTCTGGGCGACGTGCTGGCTGGCCGACCGATTGCCGCCCAGGGGGCAACGGTGGTCGCCTTCCAGACGCCTTTCGACGTGTCGGACGCGGATCTTGCCCGCCTGTTCGACCGGCTGCGATCCGACCATCCGGGGGCGCGGCTCGCCTGTCTCGACTGGTTCGCGCCGACCGACCTGCGCAATGCCTCCCGCATGGATGGGGCGGTGGATCTCTACATCAAGAAGCATGTGCTGCGCGACCGCAGCGCCTATGGCCGGCCGACGCTGGGGGACACGAACCTGTCGGACCACTATGCCCGCAGGCTGAACCTGCCCGAGCCGGAAGTCCGCTTTCCCGTTCCGCCCGGCTTCCTCGACAAGCTGGTCATCGGTCCGTCCTTCGTCACGGCGCCCACGATCCTGCCCGCGCTTCTGAAACGTCCGCCTTCGTTCCGGGGGCGCGACATCGACCTGCACGCGCGGTTCGACGTGAACGGCACGCCCTGGTATAGCGCCATGCGGGCCGAGGCCGACAGGGCCGCCGCCGCCCTTTCCGGCATGACCGTGCTGCGCGGCGCGGGTGTGCACATCGCGCAGTTCCTGTCGGAACTGCGCAACAGCAAGGTCTGCCTCAGCCCCTTCGGCTATGGCGAGGTCTGCTGGCGCGATTACGAGGCGGTGATCTCGGGCGCGGTGCTGCTGAAACCGGACATGAGCCATGTCGAGACCGACCCGGACATCTTTGTCCCATGGGAGACCTATGTGCCCCTGGCCTGGGATATGTCCGACCTGTCCGATGTCCTGCGCCGCCTGCTGGGCGACGCGGCGCTGCGCGAACGGATCGCCTCGCAGGCCTTCGACCGGCTGCGCGCCTGGGTCGCCTCGGACAGCTTTGCCCGCCAGATGGCGCCGCTGCTTGCGGCCTAGCTGGCGACCTGCACCTCGGTTCCCCATTCGGCGCATTTGCGCATCAGCTCTGCGGGCAGGGGCTGGTCGGTGTAGAGCGCGGTGATCTCCGCCAGCGAGGCCAGCCGCGCCGGGGCCGAGCGGTCCAGCTTGGAATGGTCTGCCACCAGGAACACCTTGCGCGACTGCCGGATGATCGCCTTCGACACCCGAACCTCGGCCAGGTCGAAGTCCAGCAGGTCGCCGTCGCGGTCCAGCGCCGAGGCGCCGATCACCGCGTAATCGACCTTGAACTGCTCGAAGAACTGGGTGGTCAGCTCGCCCACCAGGCCCCCGTCCGTCCGCCGCAAGGCGCCGCCGGCCACCACGATTTCGCAGCCCGGGTTGGCGACCAGGATGTTCGCCACGTTCATGTTGTTGGTGATGACGGTGATGTTGCGGTGCGTCAGCAACTCGCGCGCCACCGCTTCGGTCGTGGTGCCGAGGTTCAGGATCAGGCTGCAATTGTCCGGGATCGCCGCGGCGCAGGCCTTGGCGATGGCGGCCTTGGCGCCCTCGTTCATCCGCCGCCGCGCCTCGTAGCCGATGTTGGCCACGCCCGTGCGCAGCATCGCCCCGCCATGCACCCGATCGAGATGCCCCGCATCGGCCAGATCGGCCAGGTCGCGGCGGATGGTCTGCAAGGTCACGTCAAACCGCTGGGCCAGATCCTCGACCATCACCCGGCCCTCGGCCCGGGCCAGTTCCAGGATCTCGGTCTGCCGGAAACTCAGCGCCACTGCGTGGTCCTTCCCGCTGCGATTCCCCGCCTTCTGCCATGCCGGACCGCGCCTGTCAGCGGTTTTCTGCGATCGTGCGATCAATTTCGTTTGCTTGCGTTCGCAGAAAAATCGCCGTGCACCTGCAGAGCTACAGGCTGTTCACTGCGCGCAGATGTTCGTTTTTCGGAAAAACGCGCCGAAACGAAAAAAGTGGTTGACGTCACGGTGCCAATCGGCGCAGCTATGCGGCGGGGGGGACGTCAGGTGACAGACGCATCGGCCGGGGTCGTCAGCGACCTTTTCATCATCGGCGGCGGGATCAACGGTTGCGGCATCGCCCGCGACGCCTCGGGCCGTGGCCTCACCGTGACGCTGGCCGAACAGGGCGATCTGGCGCAGGGCACCTCGTCGGCCTCGACCAAGCTCTTCCATGGCGGCCTGCGCTATCTGGAATATTTCGAGTTCCGCCTGGTGCGCGAGGCGCTGGAAGAGCGCGAGACCCTGCTCGTCGCCATGCCGCACATCAGCTGGCCCATGCGCTTCGTCCTGCCGCTCTCGCCCGACATGCGCTTCGACAGCGACACGCCGACCTCGCGGCTGCTGGGCTGGCTGATGCCCTGGGCGCGCGGGCGCCGGCCCGACTGGCTGATCCGGCTGGGCCTGTTCCTCTACGACACGATGGGTGGGCGCCGGATCCTGCCCGCGACCCGCACGCTGGACCTGCGCAGGGATCCGGCCGGGCGGCCGCTGAAACCGAAGTTCACCAAGGCCTTCGAATACTCCGACTGCTGGGTCGAGGATTCGCGGCTGGTCGTGCTGAACGCCCGCGACGCGGCGCAGCGCGGCGCGCACATCCTGACCCGCACCCGCGTCATCAGCGCCGACCGCCAGGGGGAGCTCTGGCATGTCACCACCGAAGGCCCGCACGGCCGCGAGATCCACCGGGCCCGCGCCCTGGTGAACGCCGGCGGACCCTGGGTCGAGGAGGTGATCCGCAACGTCGCCCGGATCAACGCGTCAGAGGGCGTGCGTCTGGTCCGGGGATCGCACGTCGTGACGAAAAGGCTTTTCGACCACGACCGCTGCTATTTCTTCCAGGGCAGCGACGGCCGGATCATCTTTGCCATACCCTACGAACAGGACTTCACCCTGATCGGCACCACGGACAAGGACCACTGGGGTGCCCCCGGCGATGCCCATTGCACCGACGAGGAACGCGATTACCTTCTGGCCTTCGCCTCGCAGTATTTCGACCGTCCGGTCACGCGCGACGACGTGGTCTGGACCTATTCCGGCGTGCGCCCGCTGTATAACGACGGGGCCAAGTCGGCCACGGCGGCGACGCGCGACTATGTGCTTTCGCTCGACCGGAACGGGCCGCCGCTTCTGAACGTCTTCGGCGGCAAGATCACCACCTACCGCCGGCTGGCCGAATCCGCGCTGGCGAAGCTCGCGCCCTTCTTTCCCCAGGCGAAAGGGGCATGGACGGCCCGCGTGGCGCTGCCGGGCGGTGACTTCCCGCATGACGGGGTGGCGGCGCTGACCGCGCGGCTGAAGCAGAACCATCCGTTCCTGACCGACTACTGGGCCGCCCGCCTGGTGCGCGCCTACGGGACCGACGCCGAACGGATCCTCGGCAGCGCCACCACGGCCGAGGCACTGGGCCGGGACTTCGGCGCCACGCTTACCGAAGCCGAGGTGCGCTGGCTGATGACCCACGAATACGCAAGCACCGCGGCCGACGTGGTCTGGCGGCGCTCCAAGCTGGGCCTGCGGATGACCGCCGACCAGATCGAGACTTTGGACCGCTTCATGGCGGACGCCGCCCGGGCCACGCGGCCGGCGGCGGAATAGGGGGCTGGGAATGACGCTGGAATTGCAGGGGGTCTCACGGTCGGTCGCGGGGAAGGTGCACATCCACCCCACCGACCTGACCCTGAGAAACGGCACGATGAACGTGCTTCTCGGCCCGACCCTGGCCGGCAAGACCAGCCTGATGCGGCTGATGGCGGGGCTCGACAAGCCCACGACCGGGCGCATCCTCTGGGAGGGTCGCGATGTGACGGGCGTGAAGGTCCAGGACCGCAAGGTGGCCATGGTCTACCAGCAGTTCATCAACTATCCCGGTCTGACCGTCTATGACAACATCGCCTCGCCGCTGCGCCTGATGGGGCGCCCGAATGACGAGATCGACCACGCGGTGCGCCAGACGGCCGAGATGCTGCGCCTGACCCCCATGCTGACCCGCAAGCCGCTGGAGCTGTCGGGCGGCCAGCAGCAGCGCTGCGCTTTGGCCCGGGCGCTCGTCAAGGGCGCGGGGCTGGTGCTGCTGGACGAACCGCTCGCCAACCTCGACTACAAGCTGCGCGAGGAGCTTCGGGTCGAGATCCCCCGCATCTTCGAGTCTTCGGGCGCGATCTTCGTCTATGCCACGACCGAACCGGAAGAGGCGCTGCTGCTGGGCGGCAACACCGCCACGCTCTGGGAGGGCCGCGTCACCCAGTTCGGGCCCACGCCGCAGGTCTATCGGCTGCCCGAGGACGCCCGGACCGCGCGGGTGTTCAGTGATCCGCCGATGAACTTCGTGTCCTGCCTGAAGGAGGGCGACCGCCTGACCTTCGGCGAAAGCGCCCACGCCCCGGCGTCGGGTGCAACCCGCGCCCTGCGGGATGGCGCGTATCTCGCCGGTTTCCGCGCGAACCATGTCACGCTGAACCGCCATTCCGGCGATGCGGTGGAGTTCCGCTGCATCCTGGGCGGGACCGAGATCACCGGGTCGGAAACCTTCGTCCATTTGCAGCACGGGCAGGATCGCTGGGTCGGGTTGGTTCATGGCGTCCATCCCCTGACTGCCGGATCGCAGACCTCGGTCTTTGTCGATCCCGCGCATGTCTATCTGTTCGACACGACGGGCCGGCTCGCCGCGCCCGCCCCCTACGCAATGGCGGTGTGACATGGCCCGGATCACGCTTTCCAATCTGGCGCACAGCTACCTGCCCCAGCCGAAGTCGGACAGCGACTATGCGCTGAAGGAGATGGACCACGTCTGGGACGACGGTGGCGCCTATGCGCTGCTCGGGGCCTCGGGATGCGGCAAGACCACGCTTCTGAACATCATCTCGGGGCTGGTGCGCCCGTCGCAGGGCCGGGTCCTCTTCGGGGATCGCGACGTGACCGACGCGGCCACGACGGAACGCAACATCGCCCAGGTGTTCCAGTTCCCGGTCGTCTACGACACGATGACCGTGCGCGACAACCTGGCCTTCCCCCTGCGCAACCGCGGCATGGATGCGGCCTACATCGCCCGCCGCGTGGATCAGATCGCCAGGATGATCGGGATGGAGGCCGACCTGAACCGCAAGGCGCGGGGCCTGACCGCGGATGCCAAGCAGAAGATCAGCCTCGGCCGCGGGATGGTGCGCGAGGACGTGAACGCGATCCTCTTCGACGAGCCGCTGACCGTGATCGACCCGCACATGAAGTGGGAACTGCGCACCCAGCTGAAATCGCTGCACCGCGAATTCGGCCACACGATGATCTACGTCACCCATGACCAGACCGAGGCGCTGACCTTCGCCGACAAGGTGGTGGTGATGCACGACGGCCGCGTGGTGCAGATGGGCACGCCCGAGGATCTGTTCGAGACCCCGGCACATACCTTCGTCGGCTATTTCATCGGCTCGCCGGGGATGAACCTGTTCGACGCCGAGATCCACGGCTCTGAAGCGCGGCTGCAAGGCGTCTCGGTTCCCCTGGGTGCTGTCTACGGGCCACTGACGGGGCGCACCCAGATCGGCATCCGCCCGGACTATGTGACGATCTCGGACGAGGGCCTGCCGGTGACGGTATCCCGGGTCGAGGACGTGGGCCGCCACCGCATCGTGCGGGCGGAATTCGTGGGCCAGCCGCTGAACGCGATCCTGCCCGAGGGGATGTCCCTGCCGTCCGAGCCCCGCGTGGCCTTCGCGCCCGCCAAGATCAACGTCTACGCCAACGACTGGCGCGTTTCACCAAAGGGGGCCTGACCGATGGAAAAGACCCAGAACAACAAGGCCTGGTTCCTCGTCCTTCCGGTGCTGGTGCTGGTTGCCTTCTCGGCGATCCTGCCGCTGATGACCGTCGTCAACTACGCCTTCAACGACACCTTCGGGCAGAACGAATTCTTCTGGGCCGGCATCGACTGGTTCGAGGAGATGGTGACCTCTGACCGCCTGCACGAAGCGCTGGGGCGGCAGATCCTCTTCTCGCTGATCATCCTGGCCATCGAGGTGCCGCTGGGCATCTTCATCGCGCTGAACATGCCGAAAAAGGGCTTCTGGGCCTCGTTCTGCCTCGTGCTGATGGCGCTGCCCCTCCTCATCCCCTTCAACGTCGTCGGCACCATCTGGCAGATCTTCGGCCGCGTCGACATCGGGCTGCTTGGCCATGCGCTGGCCGCCGTCGGCATCGACTACAACTACACCAACGATCCCATCGACGCCTGGATCACCGTCATCGTGATGGACGTCTGGCACTGGACCTCGCTGGTGGCGCTGCTGTGCTATGCCGGCCTCCAGTCGATCCCGCAAGCCTATTACCAGGCCGCCAAGATCGACCAGGCGACGCGCTGGTCCGTGTTCCGCTACATCGAGCTGCCGAAGATGAAGGGTGTGCTGCTGATCGCGGTCCTGTTGCGCTTCATGGACAGCTTCATGATCTATACCGAGCCCTTCGTCGTCACCGGCGGCGGCCCCGGCAATTCGACCACCTTCCTGTCGATCGACCTGGCCAAGATGGCCACCGGCCAGTTCGACCTCGGGCCAGCCGCCGCCTTCTCGATCATGTATTTCCTGGTCATCCTGCTGATCTCCTGGGTCTTCTACACCGTGATGACCAATCTCGACCGCGAGGAGGCCCGCTGATGCGCATCCGGTCCAACGCCATCGTGATGACGGTCTATCTGCTGTTCCTGCTGGTGCCGATCTACTGGCTGGTGAACATGAGCCTGAAGACCAATACCGAGATCACTTCGTCCTTCACGCTCTTTCCGCAGAACCTGACCTTCCGCAACTACATGGTCATCCTGACCGATCCCAGCTGGTACATGGGCTATGTCAACAGCCTGATCTATGTCGTGCTGAACACGGTCATCTCGATCACCGTCGCCTTGCCCGCGGCCTATGCCTTCAGCCGCTACAGCTTCATGGGCGACAAGCACCTGTTCTTCTGGCTGCTCACGAACCGCATGGCGCCCCCGGCCGTCTTCGCGCTGCCGTTCTTCCAGCTCTATTCGGCGATGAACCTGATCGACACCCATATCGCCGTGGCGCTGGCGCATTGCCTGTTCAACGTGCCGCTTGCGGTCTGGATCCTGGAAGGCTTCATGCGCGGCGTCCCGAAAGAGATCGACGAGACCGCCTATATCGACGGCTACTCCTTCCCGACCTTCTTCGTGAAGATCTTCATGCCCCTGATCGCCTCGGGCATCGGTGTCGCGGCCTTCTTCTGCTTCATGTTCTCCTGGGTGGAACTGCTGCTAAGCCGCACGCTGACCACCACCGACGCCAAGCCCATCGCCGCGACCATGACCCGCACGGTCAGCGCCTCGGGCATGGACTGGGGCGTCCTCGCCGCCGCGGGGGTGCTGACCATCGTGCCGGGCGCGCTCGTGATCTACTTCGTCCGCAACTACATCGCCAAGGGCTTCGCCCTGGGAAGGGTGTGACCATGACCGCGACCCGCTGGACCACGATCTATCTCGTCATCGCGGCGATCATGCTGGGCATCCTCGCCATGCTCTACGCCGCCGTGCCCGTGAAGGACGGCGTCAAGGACTGGACCGGCCAGCTGATCCCCGGCTTCTGGATGGCCTGGACCTTCCCCGTCGCGCTGTTCTTCTGGTGCATCGCGGCCCTGTTGATCGTGATGACGCTGCTGGCGATCCGATTTCCCGAAACCCCGCGTGTCGGCATCCTGAGGATCGAGACGACGCGCGGCGACCGGCTCTTCATCACCCTTCTCGGCACGGCCTTCATCCATCTGGCCTGGCTCTTCTTCGCGGGTCCCGACGCACTCTGGGGCGCGCTTCTCCTCTCCCTCGCCTATGCCGCAGCGGTGTTCCGCTGGGTGTAAGGGGGCATCGACGGCCCCGGGGCGGGGTCTTCCGGCCCGGGGAAACAAGACCAAACGTCTCAACATTCTGGGAGGAATCACGATGAGACTTCGCACAACCGCAACCGCCATGGCGCTCGCGCTCATGGCCATGCAGGCCCCCGCCTGGGCCGACATGGAGGCGGCGAAAGCCTTCCTCGATGCCGAGATCGGCGATCTGTCGGTCCTGTCGCGCGCCGAACAGGAAGCCGAGATGCAGTGGTTCATCGACGCCGCCAAGCCCTATGTTGGCATGGAGATCAAGGTCGTCTCGGAAACCATCACCACCCACGAATACGAATCCAAGGTGCTGGCCCCGGCCTTCACCGCGATCACCGGCATCAAGGTCACCCATGACCTGATCGGCGAAGGCGACGTGGTGGAAAAGCTGCAGACGCAGATGCAGTCGGGCGAGAACATCTATGACGCCTACATCAACGACTCGGATCTGATCGGCACC
>JBKBRG010000038.1:0-11590 GCA_046292325.1 Tabrizicola sp. | reverse complement strand
GTGCTGGCGGGGGTGGGCGCCGCCCACGCCCTGGGCATCGTGCACGGCGACCTCAAGCCGGCCAACATCCTGCTCGGCCCCGACGGCCCCAAGGTGGGGGACTTCGGCGTGGCCCGCATCGTGTGCCGGGGGCGACAGGGGGATGTCCATCTCTTCTGCATGCGCCTGATGGCCAGCGGCCGGTGCTGTGCCCTGGCGCTGCCGCATGAGAAGACCGAGGCGTTCTATGAGGGGCACCGGCAGGCCTTCGAGTTCTTCGGAGGCGTCCCACACCAGAGACTGCCCTTGAAGGATCTGGGCAGCCGATACCTTCGGGACGCGGAACACCCCGTCGATCGCCACCGACCCGGTCGCGCCACTGAGGATGTCCTCCAGCGCCACGCCGAGGGTGTTTCCCACGGCGACCACCTGACCCGAGACGATGTCTCCGCCCGTGTTGACGTAGTCGAGCACCTTGCCCGGCTGTACGTGATTGCGTGCCATGTCAGCTTCTCCTGTGACCTGTGAGTGAGGTGCGGCGCCTCAGGCGCCCGGGTTCATCGCGGCACCGCGCCAGTCATGCCCGGCCACACCGTAGTCCAGCCGCACCTTGAACCGTGCGCCGTCGGTGTCGAAGGCGCTCTCCTGCTCGAGATACGGGGTGTCAATGCCGTCCAGGAAGGCGACTTCCAGCGCTGCCGCCTCCTGCGGGTCGGCAAAGGCGTAGTGACGGGTGCCGCTGAGTCGAGGCGACCCCACGATGTCGCGGAACAGGCCCAGCGAGATGTTGGGCGTGTAGACGTTCTTGCCGCTGCCGGGCTCATACTGGGCCTGGTTGACGATCTTCGCCTCGCCCTCCAGGCCGACCGGGCCCAGCCACACGGCAGGCCGCAGGTCCAGGTAATCGTTGCCGGACACGTCGCGCTGCTGCGCCATGGCCACGCGGAAGGCATTGAAGCTCGCGCTGGTCGGCCCTGCCGCCGGCGAGATGATGTTGCCGTGGTTGGCATGGAACAGCGGCAGCCCATCGTTCATGATCGGGCCAGCACCACTGTTGGACAGCAGCGCCGCATACACATCAGCTTCGACGGTGCGTGCAGCCGAGCGGCCCATGGCCGCAGCCTGGTCCGTGATCGCGCCGAGATCGTCGTTGATGATGATCTCGCGGCTGATGTTGATGATGTAGCCCTTCGTCGAGGCCGTGATGCTCGAGCGCTCACCGTCAGGGATCGCCACGCTCTTGTACTCGCCGAGCTCGTTCTTCGGCTGCAGGTTGCCCAGCGAGCCCACGCGGAAGCGGTGATGCGCCCGGAAGTCGCTGACCGATCCGCGCTTGCAGAAGCGCGACCACGTCATCGGCTGCAGGCCGTAAGATGCAAGGAGCGTGCGATGAATCGCATCGGTGAGCAACACCGGGAAATCGCTCGTGGACTGGGTGAAGGCGGCAGCCACGAGCTCGCGCTTGTCCAGGCCCTTCGTCGAAACACCGATACGCTCAAGACTGGCACGAGCGATCTCGATCAGGGTCATACCCCGCCACGGGTTGGCAGTGTGGCTGCTCGCCTGCTCCTTGCTCGCGAAGCCAGCGCGCACGAGCATCGCGGCCACGATGGCCTCGCGGCGCTTGTCGCCCTCGTCTTCCACCGTGGTGATGCGCACGCCGGCAATCGGCTCGGTCTGCGAGCCGAGGTGATCCAGCAGCCGCTTGCCGGCAGCCTCCACCGTCACAGACGGATCGTCTTCGCAGGCACGCTGCAGCTCGGCCACGCCTGACGCGGACGCGAACCTCGCGAACGCCGCACGGATGCCCTCACGGCGGGTCTTGTCGGCGGCCAGGATTTCCGCCGCGGTCGGCTGCGCCGGCGCGACGGCACCGGCGGCAGGCGTGGCAGGGGTTTGCTTTTGATCCATGGGATCTCCTGTCAGATGAGAAGTGGCGCGCTCCGCCACAGGGATGCTCTTGGCCAGGGCGGCCGGCAGCGAGCGGAAACGAGACAGATCAAAGTTGCGGGCAGCCGAGGCCGCCATAGGCAGCGGATCAGTAATCGCATCGATGTAGCCAGCGGCCAGGGCATCCTCGGCTGTGAAGTAGTGGTCTTCACCGTCGGTGAGCATCGCGAGCGCACCAGCCTGGTCGCCCGTGCGTGCGGCATAGCTCGTCGCCATGGCTTGGGCCCAGATGTCGAGCTGGTCGGCCAGGTCGCGCAGGTCTCGGCTGTTGCCAGCCGCGAAGGTCCACGGCGCGTGAACCATCAGCAGCGCGTTGCTGGCCATGTGCACCTTGTCGCCGCCCATTGCGATCAGGCTGGCCACGGAGAAGGCCATGCCGTCAACTTCGACTGTGATCGTCGCCGGATGCCGACGCATGGCGTTGTAGATCGCCAGGCCATCGGGAACGGAGCCTCCGATGCTGTTGATGCGCACGGTGATCTCTGCCACATCCAGCGCGGCGAGCTCGCGCACGAACTCCGCCGCGGTGACGGTCTCTTCGTACCAGCTCTCGCCGATGTCGCCGTAGATGTAGATCTCGGCAGCCGACACGGCGCCCGGGGCCGAAGCGGCCGGGGCCAGGCGGCGTCGGATCGCGTACCAGCGCGCGGCTTGTGTGCTCATGCGAGTGCCTCGATGCTTTGCATGGAGACAGTCTGCGAAAAAGCCAGTCCAATTTTGAGGGAACAAATTGGACTTTTTGATGCGCCCTCAGCCGTTGGCCCCTCCAGCGGCGCCGTCGGCCTCCCCTTCCTGTTCCTCGCCAGCCCCGGGCGGTGCCCCCCTGGACCCCGCGTCGCTGCTGAAGACCAGCCCCTTCTCGGCCGCCTGGCGCCGCCATTCGCTGACCTGGTCCAGGACCTCGCGCGGATTGCCGCCGCGCCGGCGGATCACTTCCACCTCGCTGGCAAAGCCAGCCTGCACCAGGGCCAGCCACGCGTTGGCCTCCTTGAGCGGGTCGATCCACGGCATCGACTGGCCCACGAAGAGGCAGTCGTCCTCCGTGCCAGGCATCACGTCTTGCGGGATGCGCAACACGCCGCTGGCATGCGCCGTCCAGACGATCGTCTGCCAGATCGGCAGCGTGTACATCCCCGCGAAGTCGTCGGTCAGCACGGCGTAGTGCACCCACTGCTCGACCAGCTCCTGGCGCATCGATGAGTAGGTGCCGCTGTAGTCCCTGCTGATGCTCGAATAGCTCGCGCCCAGGCCAGCCGCGTAGGCACGCAGTTGCCCGGCCCGCCAGCCCACCAGGTTCGGGTTCGGCCGGTTGCTGTCGATCAGGCCGATCTCCTCGCCCACCGCCAGATCGTCGAGGATGACGCCGGGCTGCAGCTTGAGCTGTCGAGGCACCGGCTTGCCGTTCTCGTCGGTAGTGGGTCCCTCATACCCTCCTGGCGATGTGCGCTTCACGTAGGCGGTGAGAGAGGCTGCAACTTTCGCAGCAATCCGCTCGGACTCTTCGTAGTCCTTCAGATCCTCGACCCTGGTAAGCACTGAAGCAAACTCGCTCACACCGCGCCACTGGTGCAGCCTGTCCATCGTGCTGACGTGAATCATGCGATCGGCCGGCACCACCTTCAGGTCGCTTGGGCTGATCCATGTGTAGCCCTCTCGCGGATCACCCTTGAACACGTGGTAGGCCACGGCGCGCCCCCAGTCATTGACCTGGATGCCCTGCCGGATCTTGCGTGACGTGTCCGTGAACTCCAGCGGCACGAAGTCGGGCTCGAGCAGCTCGATCGAGAACGGCAGCTCCGATCCATGAACCAGCCCAGGGACAGGACCGATGACCTTCTGCACGAAGACCTCGCCGTCTCGCAGCCAGGTATAGGCCGCCATGCGCTCGGCCTGCGCCGCGTGCATGCGGCCCGTCACGTCGGGCCGACGGCGCCACTTGCGGTAGAGCTCCCGCAGGCCTTCGGCGTACTCGGTGTGAATCGAGCCATCCCGGCGCCGCGGCTGCGGTTCCACGCCGATGCCCGACGGCCCCACGACGTTGTTGACGAGCGTGCGCAGCGCCCCTCGGGAGAGATCGTGATTACGCTCCAGATAGCGCGCATGCGCGCGCAGCGCCTTTGCGCTGCGCTCCACCAGCGTGTTCGGGCTGGTGTTGTCGGTACGCTTCTGCCTCAGTCGGCTGGGTCTTGCGGCTTCGTAGTGGGCCAGCACCGCACGCGCCTTGGCGCGCTCGACCGCCCTGACCGGGTCGGCCCAGGCGATCAGCCGATCGATCCAGGTCGCCTCCATCGCACTCACTCCTGGCAATCGAAGCGTGCCAGCGCGTAGGAGCGGCCGCCGATCTTGGGCCCTGCGGGCTGTTGCAGTTCGGTCTTCATGAGGTCGCGCGCTCGCAGCAGGTCACTCATCGAGCGGTACGTGACCGTGCGGCCGTTGGCGGTCACGGTCAGCTCGCCGCTGGCGATGGCCGCCTCTACGGCGGCGAGGTCTTGGGCGGTGAAGGCCATGTGTCACTCCTGCAGTAGCTCTGGGCTGATAGCACCCTGACCACGATAGAGGTTGTCAAGTCCAGTTTCACGGGAACAAACTGGACTGAATGCGCCGGCAGCCGCCGGCGCCGCGGGCGAGGACATGCCGATGGAAGGGTTTCCTCCCACTCTGGGCGCGCCGATGATCTGATAGAAGCGCGAGCGCTTGATGCCGTACCGGGTCATCAGCTCTTCGCCGTTGCGACCATTGAACTCGCGACGGATGTTCTCGTCGCGCTGGTCTTTCGGCAGGACCGGGATGTACAGATCGCGCCGGCCCAGGCGGCGGCCGCCATACCTGCGCCGCAACCCTGTCACCAGCGCGTGCGCGATGGGCGTCGCCTCGCGCTCGTGCATGCCGAGCTCCTCGGCCATGATCAGCACCAGGTCTTCTTCGAGCTGCAGCGCAGCGTCCTCGGCTTGACCGGCGGTCTGCTTTCGGGTGTCCGTCCCGGTTGTCATAGGCGCTCCGACCATTCGTCGCTCGCAAAGGGGCTCACCGGCGCGGCCGGCCGGGCTCCGGTGGGCTGGCCTGCCTTGCGGCGCATCTCTTGCGGCTTCTCCTTCGCGGCCGCCGGTCCCACGCCGGTGTGCGCCGGCGGCGCCTGGTCGAAGAGGTCGGTCTCCTCCACTCGCGATCGCCATTTGGCCCAGTCCCCCTCTCGCCAGCGGTCGATGCCGGCCCAATGAGCCGCCGCCAAGGCATAGACGGCGCAATCCAGGGCCTCGTTGCGACGCCCCGCGGGCTTGACCCATTCGAGCTTGGCGTGCCCCTTCACGTAGCGGGTGACCAGTCGCTCGGCGGTGAGCTGTTCGAACACCTCCCCCGGGAGGTGCTTGCTCAGGTGCACATAGCCCGGCCCGGGCTCCGTCAGGCGCAAGCGTCCGTAGATCTCCGACTTCGCGCTATCGGTACCCACCGGCCAAAGCTTGACCCCTCGGCGCAGCTTGAACCCATGAGCGCTCACATCCTGATCGGTCGGCTTGCCCAGGATGGCCTTGCCGGATTGGCTCTGACCCTTGACCGCATACACGTGCGAGTGCTGGTGCGCGCGGCAGTAGCTGTACACGGCCTGCGTGTGATGGCCTCCGGTGTCGATCATCGTGGCCAGCAGCGGCACAGGCTTGCCGCTGGCGTGCAGCACCGGCGTTCGCCGGTACTCGGTGAGCGAGGCCCAGGGCGATCCCGCCTCGCTTTCGGGCAGCGCCGGGTCGCCGTAGAAGATGGCCCGGTCCACGAGCTGCCGCTCCATCCCCCGCCCCCAGGCCCAGAGGTAGGCCTCCAGACGATCACCCTGCACGTCCACACCCATTGTCATGACGTACAGGCCCCACTGCACCACGCGCAGCGGGATGTCACGCGCACGCTTGCGCAGCTCGTGCTCGCTGGCACGATCGCCCTGCTCCTCGAAGGTCTCGGCCAGCCGCGTGTTCACGAAGACGCGCAGCAGCGACGGATCGCCAGAGCGCGCTGCGGTCACCGCCGCATGCCACTCCTGCACCAGCTCGGACCAGCTCAGCCAGCCCAGCGGCGAGTACAGCGACGACAGGTGGAAGCCGCGCACCTTTCCGCCCGCCGCGCCGGGCACTTCGGGCACCCAGACACCGGCTGCAAGCATCTCGGCCTTGTGGTGCTCGCGGATCTCGCAGCCATGATGGCGGCACACGTAGCGCACTGTCCCCGGCACCGGCTTGCCTTCGGCATCACGGTCCCACTTCACGCCGTAGTCCTTGTCCGCGCCCCACTCCAGCACCTGCAGCTCTCCGCAGTGCGGGCACGGCACGTGATACCGGCACCGGTCGCTGGCGAGATAAGCCTCCTCGATGCGGCTCATATCCTTGGTGGTCGGCGTGCTGGTCTTGAGCCGTTTGCGCCGCGCAAAGGTGGTCTGCCTGGCCTCAGCCAACTGGCAGGGATCGCCCTCCCCGTCCACGTCGCGGGGATATCCGTCGATCTCATCGAGGAAGAGGTCGCGCACCGGCATCGAGCGCAGGCCCGCGGCCGAGTTCGCGCCGGCGACGGCCATGAAGCCGCCGGCGAACTCCTTCAGCAGCGTGGTATTCGCGTCGTCGCGGCTGCGGTTCTCTCGGACCTTCTCTCGCAGCACAGGCGACTCGTCGATCATCGGCGACAGGCGCTGCCGGCTATAGCGCTTGGCCATGTCGATCGTGGGCTGCACGATCATCACCGGCCCGGGGTTCAAGTCGGCCGTGTAGCCCAGCCAGTTGCTGCCGATGGTGGTCTTGGCGGTCTGGGCCCCCCACATCAGCACCACCTCCTCCACCGGGCTGTGAGCACTGAGGCAGTCCATCGGCTCGCGTGCGTAGGGTGTGCGAGAGACCCTGTAGGGCCCGGGCTCCGCACTGTCCTTGCCGCTCAGCACGCGGTTCTTCTCGGCCCACTCGGACACCGTCATCTTCGGCGGGGGAGCCCCGTGCTCGCGCCACAGCCTGGCGATGATCGTCTCAGCGTCGGCCACATCCATGCACACCTCTGCCGTGCTCATGACGCCTCCGTCACCTGGGCGAGCACGGCATGCAGCTCAGCCTGCAGCACATCGTGGCAGCGCGCCTGATCCGACTCGGCAGCGAGCACGGCCGCCAGCCGCGCCGGGATCTGTAGCAGCCCCTCCCGCAGTGCCGCGATGCGACGAGCCTGTGCCGCTTTCACATCGGCCACACGCACCAGCTCGCCGCGCAGCTCGGCGAGCTTGAGCTCGGCTGTGTCAGCTTCGGCCTTTTCTCTGCGGGCCCGGTTCGCCCAGTAGTCGCCATCACCGACCGGCATCAGCGGCTGGCCAGCAGCGGTAGCGCCATCCTGGGTGGTGCGCCGGCGCTCGTTCGTGCGGGCCCGCGTGTACTTGCGGTACAGCGTTGTGGCCACGTCAGGATCGACCTTGCCTTCGATGATGGGAATCCCGCACCGTCGCACGGCCTGATACCCGGCCTGCTTGCTGATGCCCATCGAATCGGCCCACTGAGATACGGTCAACTTGTCCCTGCTCATAAATGCTCTGGTCAACAAATTCAGCGACCACTCACTAGCGAAAAATCGCGGCGCCGATTACCCTCGCCAAACCCCTCTCCGGAGGACCCGTTCACACCCCATGAAACATCACCGCGCGGTACGCACCGCTGAGGCAAGCGCCGCGTCGAACTGCCGACTAAACTCGACGGCCACCACACGCTCGGCCAACGCCGGCAGATTGATGCTGCGCTGATAGGTGGCCTTCTGCACGAACAGCAGCACCGGCACGGCCGCGCGATCCGTCTTGCGCTGGATGCGTCGGTACACACCAGGCTGCAGATGACCCACGCGAGGGTCGCGAGCACCCGGCTGCACCACGAAGTAGCCGATGACGGCCTGACGCTTGCCCTTGCCGCTGTACAAGCTCAGACCAGACTTGAGCGCTCCCAGCACCTCCCGCACCTTCTCCTTGCGTGGATTGCCGAACCGATCCGCAGGCATCCCCTCGGCGGGCACGACCCGCCAGCCCCTCGGAAGATGCCGTCCGGCTTGCAGCGCGCGCTCCATCGGCTTGAAGCCGCGCACGCCCCCGCTGAAGTGCTCCTTCAGGTAGACCGAAGGCGGAAGACCATCTGCCGGCTTGATGTCCTTGATCCCCACCGTGGCGCGCAGGTCGTTCTTCTTGGCCGGCGTACTGAACGTGCTCTTGACGGTGCTCGGCCGCGGCCGGTCGAAGACCCTTCGAATCTCGTCCTGCAAGGACTTCTCCACGGCCCTGGCGGTTCTGGTCAGCGCCAATGCACTGGCGAACGGGACCTGCCGGCGCTGGACATCATCGAGCGCGCGCACCGCCTGCACGGCCTGGACCTTCACACGAATCACCGGCATCGCACCATCCTTGCCTTGCAGCCACCCCAGGCCATGCTTTGCGCCACCACCCTCTTTCCCATCCCACTTCCCTCTCGAAGAAGGGATAAAGGCGTTACGCGTGTTACGCGCGCGATTACGCGTGAAACCCGCGCCGTTACGTGAGTTACGCGATTACGCGCACTTTGCCGCCTCGCACACGCACACGCGCGCACGCACGCACGCGCACATGAGGCAGGAAAAACACCCGTAACGCGCGAAACACAAGTAACGGCGCGGGTTGCGCGCGTAACGTCGTTACGGTTTCGGCGTAACAGGCGGCTCACTGGTCGTCCTCCTGCTGCTGGTTTTGGCGGCCAAAGCGGGCCAGAGCGGCTTCAAACGCCTCGATGCAGCCCTGGGCCCATTCGCCCTCGCTGACGCCGTTGAGCGGCTTGGTACCTCTTGGCAGCCAGCAGCGCACGCACTTGCGCGACCCCATGGCGTCCTTGAGGTTGACGACTTTATACGTGAGGCGAGGTTCCAGCCGTTGACCTGTGCGGGGGTCACGATCGACACGCTCTTGCACCCAGCGGTCGGCGGTCTTCGTGAACTGCGGCTGCGGCGGGGGGTAGCGCTCGCCCGTCATCTCGCACCAGCGCCTGAAGGCGCGGTAGAGCTGCTCCGCCGAGCACACTTGAAACGGGAGGGGAAGGAGGCCGCCCAGCCACTCCTTCATGAAGCGTTCCGCAGGCTTGAGGCCCAGCTCGATGAGGTCTTCCTTGGCCTCCGTCATCGGGGGCTTGGTGTGCTCAGCGAAGTCGCCGATGTCGTAGTGCTGCAGGAAGTGCATGAGCTTCGCATGCCCGCCGTTCTCCAGGAAGCGCGCCACCCGCGCGTAGAGGTCGTCGTCGCGGCCGACAGGCGTGTAGACAACCAGATACCGCCGGTCGCCCTCCTCGAGGGCCATCGGCTGGTGCTCGTTGGACAGGAACACCACATTGGCGTGGTTCTCCTCCCATCGCACGCTTTGCTGGATTGCCCGGATGGGGATCTCGTCCTCGGTGATGATCCACTTCAGCCGGTTCTTGTTGTGGTACAGCTCCTGGCGTGTGACGACTTCGTTGCCGATGACCAGCAGCTTGGCCGAGAGCCAGTCGTTGAACTTGTCCTCCAGCTCGTTCTGGCCGACCATCACACCATACTTGCCGTAGACCTTGCGCACCGCGTCGAAGAACAGGTTCTTGCCCGTGCCTTGAGGCCCATGGAAGATGAGCGCTGTGCGCAGCTTGGCACCAGGCCGCTGAAGCGGCAGCGCGAGCCAGCACAGCACCCAGTGCACCACGGCCGCCACACCCTCGTCGGTGTTGGCACTTCGACTGCAAAGGTGATGCAGCAGTTCAAGCATCACCGCCACGTCGGCCTCGTGGCACGCCACGGGTTCCACCGCAAAGCCATCGAACAGGTTGATGCAGTCGGGTCCGATGTCTTTGCCGGGCGAAAAGACAACCTGCTCGGGCATCACCGTGCGGCGTGCCTTGTGCCCCAACCACATGCGCACCGTGTCGGTGCCGTAGGCCAGGCGCACCGTGCCGATCTTCACAATGCGCCTGGTAAGGCCGTCCCACACCGTGTCGGTGCCGTAGATCAGCGCGAAGTGCCGCAACAACAGGGTGAAGCTGCCGAAGTCGGTCTTCTTCTCACGCTTCTTGCGGCCGGCTTTGCCGCCCCCTCCCCCCTCGTTGGGCGTGCTGGCGCCACCATCCTGGGGGGGCGGGTTTGAGGCCGCCTGCGCGCCCGGGAAGGGCGTCACGTTGTCGGGCCGCCCGTCGTCGTGGTCATGCTGCATGCAGCACCTCCAACGCCGGCGCAAGCTGCGCGCGTACCTCGTCGAGGCCTTCGCGGCAGTGCAGATCGTTGAAGTCGGTGTCCTTCGGGCCGCGTGGCCCGATGAACACCGGCCGGGTGACATGGCAGCGCTCGACCTGGCGGACCGCAGCCCAGGCCCTGAGCACGCCCACGTTCTCGAGCTGGCCTTCCACGTTGCGAGTGCGCCAGTCATCGTCGGCGCACACGAGTACCGGGTTGTCGGGATGCAGCGCTCGCACGATCGCGAGCACTGGTGCCAGGTTGTAGGCGTCCAGCGCCATGAACACCGGCCGCTCGCTGGCCATGCGCAGCGTCAGCGCGGTGGCATAGCCTTCGCAGACCAGGACGGGCCCGGCGTCCTCCACGCGCCCCAGGCGAAGCGCACAGCCCGTCTTGGCGAATCCGGCTGTGAAGCGCTTGCGCCCATCGCCCCAGATGCGCTGCACACCCATCAAGGCCTGATCGCGAGGAAGGTCGTAGCGCAGCAATGGCACGACGATGGAGCCGTCGCGCAAGTAGCGGCAGCTCTCAGCGCGCACCTGCTTGCGCTCGAGATAGGCGCTGTGTCCCTGAGCACCCGCCTCGCGCCACAGCTCGGCCGCCGACATGGCGGCCAGCCGGGCCTCGCGCTCGCGCGCCTCGCGGGCCCGTGCCTCGGCGGCGGCCCTCTCGGCGCGCAGCCGCTCGCGCTCTGCCTCCGACAGAGGCCTCCAGTCCACTTCCACCTTGACCGACTGGCCAGTCTTGTAGCTGCCGAAGCGGCCGACGATGTAGTTGCCCCCGGCGTTGGGCCGGAAGGTGCGCAGCCAGTACCACCACTTGCCGCCTCGCCCACAGGTCACGCGCCTGGGCGCATCGATGCGAAGCGGCAGGTCTCGGCCATCGCGGAACTGCACGCCGAAGGACTCCATCTGGTGGACCACCTCGTGGTAGTTGGCGTGCATGTCAGCCCCCCGCTGCGCGCTTGCGCCGCTTCAGGCGTGCCGCCGCGATCGCCTCGTCACTCTTGCGGCTCAATCCCCCGACCGTGCCAGCACCCCAGCCAGTGCCTTTGGCCTTGGCGCGCTCACGCGCCATGAGATACCCCTTGCGGGCCGCCTCGCGCGCCTTGCGCTCGGCCACGAGCTGATCGGCCAGCATGGGCCGGTAGACTGCCGGGTCGCCGCTGCCAGGGAAAGGCGGCCACACAGGCGACTGCTTGCTCTTCACGCTCACGCCGCTGCCCTCATCGCTTGCATCTCCTCCAGCACCGTGAGGCGCGACTGCAGCGCCACCCACTGCGACACCGCCGTGTTGCCGCACACCCCCTCAAATGCGCCGATGCGCTCGGCCGGCAGGTCTCGCCGCGTGGGCCGATCGTCCTGATGCAGGTAGTCGGTGACGTGCTGCGGCAGCAGCCCCGCCTCGGCGGCCAGCTGCCGCAGCGTCATGTTCTTGACCCGGCGCAAGG